>JBDHYT010000038.1:0-12359 GCA_039811485.1 Marinilabiliaceae bacterium
TCAAGCGTTTCGGACTTAAGAATCCTATTTTCGAACCAACCGCTGCTTACGGACACGTGGGACGCAAACCCTATACCGATGTGGTTTCTGTTCTTGAAAATGGTAAAGAGGTGCAAAAAGAGGTTCAGTTCTTCGGATGGGAAAAACTTGACTTTGTGGACAAGCTCAAATCTGAGTTTGGCATCTAAAATATATTATTTCCTGATATTTAAGGGTTGCTGGGTTTTTCCACCAGCCCTTTTTCTTTTTTTCGGTGGATAATTCCATTGCCAAAGACAAACATTCACAACACCGCCAACTTTTTATCGCCTTCACTTTAACGGCTATACATTAATTATTGCTGATTATCAAAATGAAATACCATTGGTGGTACTTTTTATTATTTTAGTATCACAAATTTAAACCCCATGCTTAAACCGAAAAATCTGTTGATTCTGTTTCTTTCTCTTTTGTTGAGTTCCGCTGTTGTCGATATAAAAGCTCAAGGCGCACCATATCATATTGATCATGAGGCTCTTTATGATTTTATAGATGAGCTGGCCAATGATGGAATTATAGATGTCAATACAGCAATAAAGCCCTATAACAGGGTCGACATAGCGCAATGGCTCATGGTTGCGAAGGGTTACACTTCATTAACACCCCGGCAAAGACGTGAGGTTGATTTTTATCTTAAAGAGTTTAACAGAGAACTTAAACCACTTGACAGAGCCAACAAACGTTTCGATATTTTCTATTATGGCGATTCGCTATTCCGGATTACCGCCAATGTGATTGGAGGATTAGAGGCGCGGCGTTACGGGAGCGATAACGTGATTCACCGCTATAATGGTGGCGAAGTTTATGGCAATATTGGTAAAAATATCTCTTTTCATGGGAGCCTGCGCGACAATTATGAAAATCAACAGATGACCGGGAAGAGTGTTCTTACTCAGCAACGTGGTGTCGTATATAAGGGTTATTACAAGAAGAGCGACTACAGTGAGGCGCGCGGCGGCATATCGTACAGCTGGGATTGGGGTTCGGTGGGACTGCACAAGGATCATGTAATGTGGGGCAACAACTATCACGGAGCCAACATATTGTCGGCACACCAACCTTCAGCCACATTTGTTTCGATAAAGGCAAAACCGGCTAAATGGTTCGAATACAACTACATCCATTCGTGGCTTGTTAGCGAGGTTGTAGATTCGGTACGCTCCTACGGTTCGGGTTATGAAGGCAAACGGGAGGTGTTTGTCGATAAATATCTGGCTGCTTCAATGTTTACAATCACGCCGGTGAAAAAATTAAATATATCGCTGGGTAACTCCATAATTTATGCCGATACTAAATTTAACCCTTCGTATCTTATTCCTTTTCTCTTTTATAAATCGACCGACCACACCTATAACGGGTCGCGCAACAATATTGGCCACAACTCGCAGATGTTTTTCGACATCAGTTCCCGTCAACTTCGCAATGTGCATCTCTATTCCTCTCTTTTTATCGATGAGATATACATAGGTCAGATGTTTAACAAAAAGAAGCAGTCCAACTTCCTTAGCTGGAAGATGGGGGCAAGGTTGAGTAATTTTGTTCCCAACCTGAGTGTCACTGCTGAATACACCCGGAACAATCCGTTGGTTTACACCCATATATATCCGTCAACCACCTTTGAGAGCAACGGATATAATCTTGGCAGTTACCTGAAAGACAACGCCGAAGAGGTCTATTTGTCGCTGCGGTATAAGCCTGTTAGAGGGTTGGATATAAAGATTTCGCACACTCTCGCCCGTAAAGGAGAAGAGTATCAGAAAGTGATAGATAAGGGTGATTTTTCATCCCATACCGAGATTAATCTCGATGAGCCTCGATGGGGATTACCTTTTCTAAAGGAGACATTCTGGAAAAAATCGACAACTGAAATTGCTTTAAATTACCAATTGATAAATGACCTGTTTATATTTGTAAAGGCAGAACATAACAAAATTTCGGGTTCAAAGATGTCGTTATACTCATTACCATACGAACTTAAGAGCAATAATGCAGTGTGGTTCGGGTTTAATTTTGGCTATTGATTTGTAACCCGTCAATATTTTATTGGATAATCGGATGATGATACAGGAAAAAATAGAGATGGTTGATTTGCTCCCACAGCACAAGCGGTTGGGTGGTGAAATTGACTCCGCAATTATGCGGGTTGTCGGGTCGGGCCGTTATATTAAGGGTGGTGAGGTTGGCATGTTTGAGAAACAGCTTGCCCACTATCTTGGGGTGAAGCATGTGATAAGCTGCGGAAATGGCACCGACGCACTTACTGCCGCCCTTATGGCTCTTGGGCTTAACAGAGGCGATGAGGTTATTACCACACCGTTTTCGTTTATTGCAGCCGCAGAGGCTATATCGCTGTTGCAGCTGACTCCGGTTTTTGTCGATATCCATCCCGGGTCATTCAATATAAATCCGCAATTATTGGAGGATAAAATAACTCCAAGAACCAAAGCCATAATTCCGGTCCATCTATACGGCCAGCCGGCCGATATGGATGCTATTCTCGATATTGCTGCGCGACATAAACTATTTGTGGTTGAGGACAACGCCCAGAGCCTTGGTGCTACCTTTGAAAATGGTAAAAAGGCAGGTACGGTTGGCGATATAGGCTGTACATCTTTCTTTCCATCGAAAAACCTGGGCTGTATGGGCGACGGAGGTGCTTTGATGACAAACAACGACGTCTTCGCACAACAAATCAGGCGTATCGTCAACCATGGCTCCGACATAAAATATTATCACTCACAGATTGGGTTAAACTCGCGGTTAGACACCATTCAGGCAGCGATACTTTTGGTGAAACTGCCTCATCTCGACGATTTTAACAATCGCAGGCGTAAAGCAGCTGATTATTATGATGCTGCGCTCAACAACATTGGAGCTGTTGAAATTCCATCCAGAGTCAGCTATGCCTCGCATGTATTCCATCAATATACCATCAGGGTTAAAAACGGAGAGCGTGACGCCTTGAAGGAATATCTTGATAGTCATGGTGTTCCATCGATGATTTATTATCCCGTTGCGCTTCACCGTCAGGAGATATATGAGCCGCTATGCAAAGATGAGGTATTGCCGGTGAGTGAACTGGCTTGCGATGAGGTTCTTTCACTTCCGATGCACACCGAACTGACTGATGGGCAGCTTAAATATATAACCGATTGCATAACCCGTTTTTTTACTGAGGCATGAAGCATTCCAATATCAATATTCATCCTACGGCAGTTGTTGACGATCCATGCACCATTGGAAGTGGCACCAATATTTGGCATTTCTGCCATATTATGCCGGGCTGCACCATAGGCAATCATTGTAATCTTGGGCAGAATGTCGTTGTATCGCCCGGAGTTGTGTTGGGCAACAATGTGAAGGTACAAAACAACGTATCGTTATACACCGGCGTGATTTGTGAAGATGATGTATTTATCGGCCCTTCGGCAGTTTTCACCAATGTGTTTAACCCCCGGAGTGCCATAAGTCGTAAAGATCAGTATAAACCCACCACCCTGCGTAAGGGTGTTACGATAGGTGCCAATGCAACTATTGTATGTGGTATAGAGATTGGGAAATATGCTTTTGTGGGTGCCGGTTCGGTTGTTACCCGTGATGTGAAGCCTTATGCATTAGTGATGGGAAATCCTGCCCGCCAACGCGGATGGATGAGCGAATATGGTCATAAACTGGAGTTTAATGCCGATGGATTTGCCAGATGCAGCGAAAGTGGTGAGTTGTATAAGATTAGTGGCGAGATGGTTGTAAAAGTAGGAGAGTTGTCATGACAAAAAGTATAAGATTTGCAGTGGTGGGCGTCGGAATGATTGGGAAACGCCATGCCGCCATGATTGGAGGAAATTCATCGGCCCGGCTTGTCGCTGTTTGCGATATTCGTAATGCCGAAGAGACCGGTTTTTCGGCGGATGTTCCCTATTACGATAACCTGGCAGCTATGTTGTCGGCCCATCCCGACATTGATGTTGTAAATATCTGCACGCCCAACGGTCTGCATGCCTCCATGGCCATTGAGGCACTTGATGCTGGTAAGCATGTGGTAATTGAAAAACCTATGGCATTAACCAAGGGCGATGCTGAAATGGTTATTTTCAAATCGTTGCAGATGAGCCGCAACGTATTTGTGGTGATGCAGAACCGATATAGCCCACCGGCCCAGTGGCTGAAGGAGATGATACACCACCGGAGGTTTGGTGATATTTTTATGGTGCAGGTTAACTGTTTCTGGAATCGCGATGAGCGTTATTATACCGGGAAAAACTGGCACGGAACAGCAAATCTGGATGGTGGCACACTGTTTACACAGTTTTCGCATTTTGTCGATATGCTCTACTGGCTCCTTGGCGATATTACCAACATAAGTGCCACGTTTCGCGACTTTAACCATAAGCATCTTACCGATTTTGAGGATTCTGGTTGTGTAACTTTCGATCTGGTTAATGGCGGCATGGGGACATTGAATTACAGTACCTCGGTGTGGGACAGCAATATGGAGAGCTCAATAACCATAATAGGGAGCCAGGGTAGTGTGAAGGTGGCCGGTCAATATATGAATGAGGTTGTTTACTGCAATGTGAAGGATTATGAGATGCCACAACTTGAACCATCGAGCCCGCCCAACGATTATGGCGGCTACAAAGGGTCGGCAGCCAACCATCACCATATAATCGACAATGTGGTGAGTACACTTTCGGGAACTTCAACCATTGGCACCAATGCGCTGGAAGGGTTGAAGGTGGTTGAGATTATCGAGAGGATTTATGCATTAAAACAGAGATAGAATTATTAGACAATTAGAACCATAAACTATGTTACAGAAGTTATTAGACAAGAAGACCAAACTTTCGGTTATTGGTCTTGGATATGTGGGACTTCCCATTGCACTCGAATTTGCACGTAAAATGTCGGTAGTGGGTTTCGATATCCGCCAGGACAGGGTTGACCTTATGAATAAGAAGATAGACCCCAGCAACGAACTTGAATCGTCCGATTTTGACGGCTGCGACATCGAGTTCACTGCCAGTATGGAGGATCTGAAAAAAGCAACATTCCATGTTGTGGCTGTTCCCACGCCTATCAACAAGCATAATCTGCCCGATCTGACGCCTCTTCTGGCTGCTTCGCACACCGTTGGTAAAGCTCTGAAAAAAGGGGATTATGTGGTATTCGAGAGTACTGTTTATCCCGGATGCACCGAGGAGGACTGCATTCCTATCCTTGAAAAGGAGTCGGGTCTGAAATTTAATGTCGATTTTAAGGTTGGCTATAGTCCGGAGCGTATCAACCCGGGCGACAAGGAGCATACCCTGACGAAGATTCTGAAGGTTGTTTCGGGTAGCGATGCCGAAGCACTTGAGGTTATTGCCGGTGTTTATGGCTCCATTATCAAGGCCGGTATTCACAAGGCAAGCTCAATCAAAGTGGCCGAAGCTGCCAAAATTATCGAGAATACCCAGCGCGACGTAAATATTGCGCTGATGAACGAATTGTCGTTGATATTCAACCGTATAGGCATCAACACCTACGAAGTGTTAGAGGCTGCCGGCACCAAGTGGAACTTCCTTAAGTTCTTCCCGGGCCTTGTGGGTGGCCACTGTATTGGTGTCGATCCCTACTATCTTACCTATAAGGCCAACGAGCTTGGCTACCACTCAAAAATTATCACCGGCGGACGTTATATCAACGACAGCATGGGTGCATATATTGCCAAGACGACTGTTAAGAAGCTTATTGCCAACAACATCAAGATAAACGGTTCGCGAATCCTTATTATGGGTGCTACCTTTAAGGAGAATGTGTCGGATATACGTAACTCAAAGATTGCTGATGTTCATAAGGAGCTGCGTTCGTTCAGTGCCTTGGTTGACGTGGTGGACCCGCATGCCGATTCGGACGAACTTAAACATGAGTATGGCTACGGACTGGTAGAGAAGCCTCAGGGTGTTTACGATGCTATTATCGTAGGTGTCAATCATAAGGAGTATTGCAACCTCCCCGAAAGCTATTTTCAGGAATTGATGAACCCCAACGGTCTTTTTGTTGACGTGAAGGGAATTTATCGCGGTAAAATCAAGAATCTGCAATACTGGAGTCTGTAAAGCTGAAAAAGTCAGAAAAAAACTGCCCGAATGAGGTTTAAACCTTTTCGGGCAGTAATATTTTATTCATTCAGTAATAAAGACAAATAGCGGTATCATTTGCCGGTATTGGTAACAGGCTGCAGGACTGAATCATGCGTTCTTGTGGCGCATCTCCCTAAATTCGGCAACTACCATAAGTGCCTCTTCCCTGATAACTGATGGCGGATGTACTCCCCTAAGCTGGAGACTCTTAAGCCATCCGGCCACTTCATCCATATAAAGTGTTATCAGTACGTCGCGGAACTCTTCAATCTGACTGTCGGTGTAGTCTTCGGGGCTTAATCCCTTATATTCGTCAAGCTCTTCGTCATTGAAATAGACAATCTCTTCGGTGAATGCAAGGAGCGACTCACTTTCACAAATTTCGTGGGCTCCACAGCACTCCTCCGACACTTCGTGGTTCGCCTCAGCCTGTTCAACAGGTTGATTTATATTGGTTTTGATGAGTAGTGCCAGCCCTCCCACCAACACAACTCCTATCACTATTATAACGTAAATCATGATGCAAATTTAAGTTCTTTAGTGCCACATTCCCAATCAATAAGGTTAAAGATTGCAAATGGTAAGTGGCGATTGATTAAAAATCACCATTTTTGTATCAATTTGTACCTAATAAACAGACAAGAGCGATGAATGTTAAGATGAATTACGAACAACTTCATTTTCTGGGCATCAAAGTTGTGTATAAGCACATGATTGACAATGGTTACGAGGTTCTTAACGTTCGTAAGGAGACCGATGTAAACCCCCAGATTCTTGCACTGAAGGATGGTAAACGATATCTGGTGGTGGTGCGTACCGCCCGTTTTCCGGATATGGGTGTGTTGCTGCCTCATGTTGCTGCCAATGTGCTTGAGTTGGGCCATAAGAATAACGCAGTATGCCTGTTTGCAAGTGTTGGTATTGCCAATGCCAATGGCGAAACCGACGAAGAGATGGCTGAGCCTGAAGTAGGTGGCGAGTTTTATATTAATTTTAAAGGTCTTCAACCATTTCCTGGATATTAAGATGGATATAATCAGACAGTTAACTATGTGGTTCAATCGTAACCGCCGGCTGATACTCTCTTTTTTGTTTATTCTGATTCTCATCAGAATCTGCACTCCGTCACCACGAGAGTTGGAGAAGGCAGAGCCGGTTAAGCCGCGCTTTGAAGAGCCGTCGTCACCCAATGAGCTGAAAAGCTACGAACAACTTGAGTATGAGCAAATACAAAAGATTAAGGATCAGCCATCCTTAGTTTTGCCCACCTACCTGCTGATGGTTGCCTTGGTTTTGATAGTGTTTTTGTTTCAACGTAAGAATATTCTGAAATATCTTATGCCGCAGAGAGTGCGGTTTGGAGCCAGGATTTTCCGTGCCGGAGGAGTGCTTCTGGTGAAGATATCGATAGAAAACAAAACCCGGAACACCATTGAGTTTGAACAGCCGGTAATAGTGTTTTCGTCAATAATGAAGAACAGGAGGTTTAAACTAACCTCCGGCGACTTTCCGCTAATGCTCGCACCCGACACGTCGCATTCCATAACTTTCAGCCCCGAAAAGATTATCAGCACACAGCCTGAAATTAAAAAGATGCCCTTTGCAGCTTTCGAGGTTGTAGCATCTAATGGTAAGAAGTACAGGACTTTACCGAGGTTGATTCGTTTCCAGTGAACAATGGCTCATCATTGGTGGTTATAAAAGGAAAAAAGTTTTGATTATGGCTCAATTCTCAATAAAGTCTATCTGGGAGAGGTACCGGAGAAAGAAATCGCTGGCAGGTATAATTTCCGACTTCGTATTTTTAGCATTGGTTGTTTCGTTGCTGATTCCTGCTACCCGAACAGTAGTGATGACCGAGATAACCAAGCTTGCACTCTTTTCGCCCCGTACCACCAGCGACATAATCTACATAAAACCGGAGGACGTAAACTGGAGCTTTTCAACCACCGACGGTAATGTGCATCAACTGGCGTTTCCGTCTCAAAAACCTGTGTTAGTCAACTTCTGGGCAACATGGTGTCCGCCCTGTCTTGCCGAATTGCCAGCACTGCAAAAGCTGTATGACGAATATAAGGATAAGGTTGATTTTTATTTCATTAGTGATGAGGAGCCCGGCAAGATATCGGCGTTTATGGCAGAAAAGGGTTATACCATTCCGTTTTATGTGCTGAATAGCAGAGTGGAAGGACGCCTTTACTCACGCAGTATCCCGGCCACATTCCTTATTGCACCCAACGGACGTTTGATAATGAGTAAGACGGGTGCTGCAAAATGGAATAGCTCAAAGGTGAAACGAACCATTAACTCGTTGATTAAGTGATGATTCTTGGGTAACAGCTACTTTAGCTTCAATCTTTACCGGCTTTCGTTTAGATGTAAGTTTTGGATTCTGTTTGGTGGGAGAGAGGCGTTAGTTACTGTAGCGGTTAGAGTGATATAAAGAAAAAAGCCGATGATTTCTCACCGGCTTTTCCTGTTGTCCCGCAAGGATTCGAACCCTGACTAAAAGAACCAAAATCTTCTGTGCTACCATTACACAACGGGACAATCGTATCAATAACTTCGTGTTATTGTGGTTTGTTGTCCCGCAAGGATTCGAACCCTGACTAAAAGAACCAAAATCTTCTGTGCTACCATTACACAACGGGACAAACAAGTATGCTTTTTTCTTAAAAGCGATGCAAAGATACTCACTTTTTTAATTCCTGCAATATTTAATGCTGAAAAAATTATGCTTTCGTTCCAATCCGTTGGTAATGACAGCTAAATGATATAGTTTCGTAGTCGTAAATACGATAAATAAACCGCTTTTATTCCAAAAACAGGTAAATGGTAACACCTAAAAGCATCAGAATATTCACTGTGCATAACCTAACGGCAATTACTGTCTTTGTTTTTTCAGCTATTCTCTACATCTCTACTTTGGCCCCGTCGGTTAGTTTATGGGATTGTGGTGAGTTTATTGCCTGTGCAGCCCGTCTTGAGGTAGGGCATCCTCCAGGTGCACCCTTGTATCTGCTGATTACGAGGATTTTCACTCTGTTTGCTTCATCACCCCAGACTATTGCATGGTGGGCCAATCTTGTCAGCGCATTGTCGTCGGCAATGGCTGTTGCACTGCTCTATTCCATTATCCGTCATGTAATTACATCAATCTGGCAGGAGGCCGACAGCTCAACATCCATAATTTCGGCGGGCGTGGGGGCTTTATTGTTTGCCGTTACCGATACGTTTTGGTTCTCTGCGGTTGAATCGGAAGTTTATGCACTCTCCCTCTTTTTCACCACATTAACTTTGTGGGCTCTCCTGCGATGGGAAAGGGAGTTTGCCGCTACCGGCAGCGGTATCCGATGGTTGTATCTGATTGTCTATATCATAGGTTTATCTACGGGTGTGCATCTCCTCAACCTACTCTCCATACCGGTTGTTATTCTTTTTGTATGGTTACGTATTAAAGGATTTAGTCTGAAGAGGGTAATTGTCTCTTTATCTGTTGGTTGTGTGGTTTTGGCCCTGGTGCTGTCCGGTATTATCCAGAATGGCCTTTGGCCTGCCGGCAAGTTTGAACTTTTGATGGTCAACACGTTGGGCTTTCCCATAAATTCCGGACTTATTCTGTTTGTTGGTTCTCTCTTTGTTTTTCTATTCATGCTTGTTTTCCTGAGCCTGAAAAAGAGCGGGTTGTTCCATTTTGTAATTCTGTCTTTTCTTCTTTTTCTGACAGGCTACGGCTCTTACGCAATGATAATTATTCGTTCGTCGGCAGCAACACCTGTAAATCTCAACACTCCAGATAATCTGTTCTCGTTCGATAGCTTTATAAACAGGGAGCAGTATGGCAACAAACCGCTTTTCTACGGCCCATCCTATAACTCTAGGCCAACGGGTATTAAGACTAAGAGGAGCTTTAGGGAAAGCCATGGCAGGTACGAGGCTTTTGAGCGTAACCAGGATTATACCTACGATGCCGATCAAAAAATATTTTTTCCGCGGATGCATAGCCCGCAAGAGATTCATAAATATGGATATTCATACTGGGCCGGTGTTGATATTGCAAGTGACGAGATGCCCTCATTGGTTGCCAATTTGAAGTTCTTAATGCGCTATCAGCTCGATTTTATGTATTTCAGATATTTTCTGTGGAATTTTTCGGGCCGTCAAAACGATATCCAGGGCGCTGGCGACAGGCTCGACGGCAACTGGATATCGGGCATTCCCTTTATTGATGCCGTCAGGTTAGGCAACAGGTCTGCACTTCACCCCGACGAAATTCAAAACAGAGGTCATAACCAATATTTTATGCTTCCACTGTTGTTCGGAATTGTCGGTATTATATATCTGTACCGACGTGGAAACGATGCACGGCGTTATCTGCTTTCCGTAGGTATGCTTATGGTAATGACCGGCCCGGCCATTGTGCTGTATCTCAATCAGACACCGTTTGAGCCCCGCGAGCGCGACTATGCCTTCGTCGGTTCTTTTATGGCCTTTTCGATATTTATAGGCATTGGTGTCTTTGGTTTTATTTCGTGGATTGCCAACAGGCATAAGGTGAAAAACGGACGGTTACTGGCAGGTGTAGTCTCGCTGCTGGCTCTCCCGGGGCTGATGCTGGCTCAAAACTACGGCGACCATAATCGTGGAGGACGGAATTTTGAGATAAATATTGCAAGGAGCTATCTGGAAAGCTGCGAACCCAATGCCATACTCTTCACCTATGGCGACAACGACACCTATCCGCTATGGTATGCCCAGGAGGTTGAAAGAGTGCGGACCGATGTAAGGGTTGTTAATTTTGGTCTGATGGGTGCCGATTGGTGTATCAACCAGCTGGCAAATACTATTAATGACTCTAAGGCACTTCGTTTCTCAATCGCCCTTGAACGCTACCGCGAAGGCGACATGGATAATGCTTTTCTGCTCGGCCAAAGTGACGATTATAATGATTTGGCCGAAGTTGTCAATACTCTCGGCAGCAATGACCAATCGACAAAGTTGCCATTGAACAGCGGCGGGCTGATTGACTTTGCGCCAACAAACAGCTTGAAGTTTGTAAAAAATTGTGATACTGTATGTTGGCAGGTTAATAAAGATGTGCTCTATAAAAACGATATTGCGCTACTCGATATCATTGCCTCAAATATATCGGAGCGTCCGGTCTATTTTACGGCAGGTTCGCCCGAAGAGCTTTTTCTGGGTCTCAACGACTATATCCTCGACCTTGGTTTGGTGCTAAAACTGGAGACATCTAAGCCAAGGCTTAGCAAAAATGAAATCGTCGATTGTCGTTACGATATGTTTATGAATAAGATAATATTGGGCGACCCGGCAGGTGCCTATTACGACAGTTTTATCAGAAACACCTTTGAAGTGATACGCTATCGTAAGTATTCCAACCAGTTGGCACTCGACCTGCTTGCTGCATCAGAAAAGGAAAAGGCTGCTGCCGTGCTTGAAAAATCTCTCATAGAGCTTCCTGTGGAGCTTTATGCGGGTAGCCAGGGAAATATCGATCTGCCCGCACTTCTCTATCGGGTCGGTATGAAAAGTGAATCACGGGCTGTGGCATCTTATCTGTTATTAAGGCATTTGAACTCAATCTACTATTATGCATCGCAAAACAACATATCTTTGCTTAATGAAGAGATTGAAAACGGACGGCTGTTGCTCAATCAGCTCAACCAAATTGGTGCTAAAGATTTACACGATAAGTTATCAAATAGTTATATTGAGCTTGGTTTGGAGTTAAAAACCGTAAATTGAAGTAGAATTAACCATTGCTCAACACAATTAATTCTGATAGTTTAAACTAAAAAGTATATTTTTGTAGTTTGAGAAATAAAATATAAACAAATGAAGCAATACACGAGGTTAAATCTGATAACCGGGTGGCTGACTTTTCTTATCTCGGCCATTGTTTACACTCTAACCATTGAGCCATCTGCCAGTTTTTGGGATTGTGGCGAGTTTATCTCAACCTCATTCAAACTGCTGGTCGGTCACCCGCCGGGAGCACCGTTTTTCATGATTACAGGCCGTTTCTTTTCGTTATTTGCCACCAGCCCCCAGCAGGTTTCGGTGATGATAAATATTATGTCGGCATTGGCCAGTGCATTTACCATCCTGTTCCTTTTCTGGACTATCACCCACCTTGCCCGTAAGATTATGATTGACGGCATAGATGAGGTTGAGGAG
>JBDHYT010000039.1:0-12343 GCA_039811485.1 Marinilabiliaceae bacterium
ATATATGTTTCTGACGGTTCGGTGGTGTTTGACAATGTAACCACCAAGGGCGAGAGTAATGTCAGCACTGATCGGGATCCTCGTCCTACTCTGGTGGCAGGAACATGGAACGACCGGGAACCAGTTGGTGCAGGAGCCACTATTGTGGTTAAAAATGCTTCAGGCGAAACCATTTTTGCCGATATATTTACCGGAAATCATAATACAAATAAAACTACCCCCACACGTATTGACATAAAGTCGGAGGATGTTAGGATTAAAGGAGGGATATTTGCCCGTGGTTTGACTGACGAAGCTGTGATGGAGGGTACAACAACCATTGTAACTTCATCGCGCAGGATAAGCCGTTACGAAGGCAATCCGGATGGCGGTGAAACTTATCTTGAGTTCTATAATGCCGATGTTATTCCTGAGGTAACTGTTGCCGATATAACTAAAATATCGTTGAAGGGAACATCCAAAGTAAAAATTTTAGGTGTTAAGGATAATGTCAGAAGTATTGCTGTAAACCGGGAGTCATCGCTTACCCTTGGAGCAAATGAAGCAGGCAGATTTGATGTGGAAGAGCTGGAGGGAAGTGGAATGATATATATTCCAAACGGCTCGCAGATATTTATTGAAAAGGCACTTAAGCAGCCGGTAATAGCTATTCGAGATTGGCTCTATAGACCGGAAGTGATTCTTGGGCTGGTACATTACGATAATGAGCAGCCCGGCGATGTTCTTTATTTTGTGAACGAAAAACTCTATATGCGCAAAGAGGGTAAGCTCGTTGAGTATGGAGGTACAGTACCGCCTGATGTTGAGCTTTTCGATGCTTTTGTGGAGTATGAAGGCGAAACCATAGATGAGTATGACGACGAGTATTATATTTTTCGCTCATGGCGGGCTTATGATGATTGTGGTAATGAGGAGTTTTTTGAGCAGATGATTGTTGTTACCCGTAAAGTATCGACAGGGGTAGATAATATTACTTCCGGTGGGGTGATGGTTTATCCAAATCCGACGAATGGCAGTTTCTCATTTTCGGGTGGTGTGCCAGACAGCGATGTGAAGATATTTGATATGTCGGGACGTATGGTGCTGAAGATGGCTGCAGCTTCAAAATACGATATCGGTATGCTGAAGAGGGGAGTTTATTTTGTTGTTGCCGAGGTAGGCGGAAAGCCTTTTCGAGCTAAGATAACACGATACTGATGTGTGGGGTCTTAAGGGTATAAAAAAAGAACTGCCATAACCGGCAGTTCTTTTTTTATTGTTTTAATGCTTCTTTTTTAAGCATTCAATGCATTCTTTACCGGGTTGGCATACATCTCCATGATGGTCATAAATATAAAGTCTTCGTCGGAATCTAACCTCGAAATATGCTCATACACATACTCCAGGAACGATGTGATGTCCTCCTCGGTGTAGTGGGCAGTATATTCCTTTGTTTTATTGAATATATCCAAGGCGATATAGTTTGCCGGCCAAAGTTTGTAGTTGTTGTGTATCTGTTTGTCAATCAGTTCGGCTATCTGGTTGTATATCTCGTTTTTATTGTCGGTTGGCGTAAGTTTTCTTACGTCATCTGTAATTGGCTGTCCAAACGAGAAGTGAACGCGCCCTTTGCGTCCTTGCAAGCCGGTGGCCATAGCTGTCAGGTCGTCTGACGGGCTTTTCTTGAAGCCTTCCACATCGCGTTTTTGCTGAAACTCATAAGCTTTCAGGTAGTCGCACGGGTCGTATTCATACGATATGCTGACGGGCACAATCTGAAGCTGGGCGAAATTCTCCAGTATGTCGCCTTCGCCGCTGATGTTGAACATCTTAAGCAGGCTGTTCTGGGTGCGGTCGTCGCCATCTTTTGAACGACCTTCGCGCTGTGCAATCCAGATGCTCTGTTTGCGGTTCAGAATAGAGTTGCGTATATAGGCCGACAGCATCGACGATGCATCCATCATCTGGCGTACCGGCAAATTACGCTTTACAATGAAGGATTTGTTAAGCTTAACCACATCTGTTATCCACGGATAGATAAGCAAATTGTCGCCAATGGCAATTTCGGTTGTGTTTAATCCGTGATCCATCAAAACGATATTAAGAAATGCAGAGTCGAGCACAATATCGCGATGATTGGAGATAAAGAGATAATTCTTGGTTCTGTCCAGCTTATCTAAACCGCTTGCGGTAACACCATCGGTGGTGTGTTTCATAATCCCTTTCAGATAGGGATATATTATCTCCATCTGAAACTGCTTTATGGTCTTTAACGACCTTAGCCTACTGATAAAAACATCGGTGGGTATGTCGGGATATAGAAATTTAAGCAAACGCAGGAAACTCTGTTCCTTGGTAAGGCGTTCAAACACCATTGGGACCTCTTCGTCCGTGTATGGTCTTATCGATTCAAAGTCAATATGATCTGTCATCTCTTAATACAATTCAATTAAGCAAAGTTAAATCAATGATTTGAATTATAAAAATTATACTCTAAGGTATGGCAATTCTTATTGTTCGTTTAGTAAATCCCAATACTCCATTGCCCTTCGGGTGTGAGGTATCACAATGGTGCCACCCACCAGGTTGGCCACACCGAATATTTCGAGCATCTCGGGAGTAGTTACACCAAGCCGGTGGCACTGCTCAAGGTGATATTTGATGCAGTCGTCGCAGCGGAGCACCATCGAACTTACAAGGCCAAGCATCTCCTTGGTTTTGGTGTCGAGGGCACCACTCTGATATGTGAGTGTGTCGAGGCTGTAAATGCGCTGGATAACTTTGTCTTTGGTGCCCAGCAGCCTGTCGTTCATCTTCGAGCGATATTCGCGAAACTCCTGTACTTGATTGCTCATGGTCAATGGTATTTGTGGTTATGCTAATTCTCCAATAAGAGTGGCCTGGGTGGCACTGGTTATCTTTACTTTGACGAAGTCGCCGGCACGGTAGTCGCCTTTGGGGAACACCACTACCTTATTCTGCGATGTGCGGCCATATAGCTCCTCGCGCGATTTTTTCGACAATCCTTCTGCAAGCACTTCAAAGGTTTTGCCAATGTCATTGTGGTTGCTTCTGGCCGATAGTTTTCCTTGTAGTTCAATTACTTCCTGCAGACGGCGTGTCTTAACATCTTCCGGTATATTGTCTTCCAGATGTTTGCTTGCATAAGTGCCCGGACGCTCCGAGTATTTGAACATAAACGAAAGGTCGAATCCGGCCCACTCCATTAGCGAAAGTGTCTCCTTGTGGTCTTCCTCGCTCTCGGAGTGGAAGCCTGTAAATACATCGGTAGTAATTCCGCACTCAGGGATGATTCTCCATATCGCTTCGATACGGTTCATATACCATTCGCGATCATATTTGCGGTTCATCAGTTTGAGCACACGGCTGCTTCCCGACTGCACCGGCAGGTGTATGTGCTTGCACAGGTTGGGGTGGCGTGCTATCACTTCGAGTGTTTCGTCGGTCATATCCTTGGGGTGCGAGGTGGTAAACCTTATGCGCAACTGTGGGAATGCTTGTGCTACCCTGTCGAGAAGCACCGTGAAGTCGGCGTCCTCTGTTTCCGATTTGAAATGATATGAGTTCACATTCTGGCCAAGCAGGGTAACCTCTTTAAATCCTCTCTCCTTGAGGTCGTTAATCTCGTTGATGATGCTCTGTATGTCGCGACTGCGCTCACGTCCGCGGGTGTAGGGCACTATGCAGTAGGAGCAGAAGTTGTTGCATCCCCTCATTATCGATACAAAACCCGAAATTCGGTTTTTGCCTAACCGGCTTGGTATTATGTCGGCGTAAGTCTCTTTGGTAGAGAGCTCTACGTTGATGGCCTTTTCGCCATTTTCGGCCATGTTCACAAGGTGTGGCAGGTCGAGGTAAGCGTCGGGACCCACCACCACGTCGGCTCCTTTTTCAAATAGTGTCTCTTTCACCCTTTCGGCCATGCAGCCTATGATGCCCACAACTAATTTTGGGCGGTTTCGCTTGAGCGAATTAAGCTCGGCTAACCGGCCCATCACGCGCTGCTCGGCATTGTCGCGGATGGAGCAGGTATTGATAAATATTGCATCGGCCTCCTTGGCATCCTCTGTTACCTCATAGCCGTCCATGCCCATCACTGAGGCTACCACCTCGCTGTCGGCCGAGTTCATCTGGCAGCCATAGGTCTCGATATATAGTTTTTTACCTTCGTCGATGGTGACGTTAGTTGTTGATGTCAAATCGCTCATCTTCAAATTGTGTATGTTGGTTAATAAAAGTTGGGTTACAAAAATAGTGCATATTATGGGAATTGAACAACACAAAACCTATTTAGGTAGAATAATTCCGAAATAAATTATTGGTGAAAATGAAAAAGTGACGAATAAAAATATTAATTTTAATTTACTGAGATGTTCCTTATGAATCCATTTTTAAAAAGTTGCGTATAAAGAAAAAACGGAAGATATGAGACGAGTTTTGGTACCCATTGATTTCTCCGAAAATTCGCTTATGGCGTTGAAGCATGGCATTGCCATTGCCAACAGACTAGAGTCGGATTTGCGCGTTTTGCACGTCAAGACGGGGTCGCACTACGCACCGGAGTTTGCAAAAGATGTTGTTGAAATCAGGATTAACGACCACATTGAGTCGTGGATGGAGTGGATCTTCAAACAATATGGCCATCTTTATACCGTTCCCAAAGGTACGATGGATTATCGTGTGAGGGAGGGTGCTGTGGTACAGCAGATTGCCAATCAGGCACTCTACGATGATACCACTATAATTGTGATGGGCTCGCACGGAATATCGGGCTTTACCGATAAGTGGATGGGTAGTAATGCCTATAGGGTTGTGATAAGCGCACCATGTCCGGTGTTGGTGCTTCGTCAGGATATGGCCTTCGACCCCAATTTCTCGCACATACTCATTCCTGTGGATCTTAAAAAGTCGAGCCGTAAAAAAATGCCTGTGGTGGCCGGTGTTGCAACACTCTTCCAGGCATCGGTGACACTAGTGGGACTAAGGCAGACGCGGATAAAGTATATTATAGAGCAATTGGTGGCAACCATGAAACAGGTGGAGTCGTATCTTATACGCAAGGCCGGAATAAAGGTTGACGATATTGTGACTCTTACGGGTAAAAACCTGCCACATAAGTTGATACAGTACTCGGTAGATGTAAAGGCCGATATTATCGCCATCGAAGTGGTGGATAGAACC
Organism: Marinilabiliaceae bacterium; assembly: GCA_039811485.1. Classification (GTDB taxonomy): domain Bacteria; phylum Bacteroidota; class Bacteroidia; order Bacteroidales; family Marinilabiliaceae; genus JAGPIS01. The sequence goes on from JBDHYT010000039.1 coordinate 5,182, forward strand.
AATCCGCTTATCGATCTTTTCAGACCATTTTTAAATGACCTGGTGAATCATTCAAAATGTCCTGTTCTTGCAATCCCTGTAAAAGAATGATTATATTTGCACCTGCATTTTAATGTGAGTCGTTATGAGTGAAAATAAACTGGCCTTGTTGCTGATGACTCTCTGCCTGCTGATGATAGGCAGGGCGGGTGTTGCCCAGGAGACGGAGCGTAAGGCAAATCTTATTCAGGAGATTCAGCAGGTCAGGCCGGGCGAAGGAGTCGTGGTGATACGCCAGGATGCCGGCGTGGAAGAGATGATGCGCGAAAACAGGGATGTAAATTCGCGTACCACAGTACTGGAAGGATACCGAATCCAACTCTATTCGGGAAGTGGCGTAAACTCAAAAAAAGAGGCGATGGCCATACGCATAAAGTTCTTGAGCCTTTTCCCCGATGAAGTGGCCGACCTATACTACAATGCACCATTTTGGCGGGTGAGAGTGGGTAACTTCAGATATAAAAACGAAGCATTGCCTCTGCTGAATAAGGTAAAGAAGCAGTTTCCAAGCAGCTATATGGTGAAAGATAACCAGATGAAAAAAACAGACGTAAAATAATAGTACCCCAAAGCCGGATTTCTAAACAAAATCCGGCTTTTTTATTCTATGGATGGATATTATTTCATTGAAGAATAAAAAAATAGAAATAACTTTGTAAGCCTTCAAAAATAAAATAGGAGATGAGTGATCAGTTAAAACACGAGTGTGGAATTGTCCTGATAAGGTTGCTTAAACCTCTCGACTACTACCGCCAGAAATACGGAACATGGATGTATGGCCTTAATAAACTCTATCTGCTGATGGAGAAACAACACAATAGAGGCCAGGATGGAGCAGGAGCGGTGAGTCTGAAGATAGACCAGCCATCGGGCAATAAATATATCTCGCGGGCACGCTCCAACAACAGCAACTCCATTCAGGATGTGTTTAACCAGATATTCCAACCTATCAAAAAGGCAGAGGCCGAACATGGCGACATAATCCAGGATGCCGCATGGGCCAAGAGCAATCTGCCCTTTGCAGGCGAACTCTACCTGGGTCACCTGCGCTACGGCACCTTCGGAAACAACAGCATAGACTATGTGCATCCGGTGATGAGGGAGAATAACTGGAGGTCGCGCAACCTGGTGATGGCAGGCAACTTCAACCTTACCAATGTAGATGAGATATTTAATGCACTCCAGGACCTCGGACAACATCCCAAAGATTATTCCGACACTGTAACAATTCTCGAAAACGTAGGACATTTTCTCGATGAAGAGGTGCAACTGCTGTTCAGGCAATTCAAAAACGAAGGTCTTAATAATAAAGATATTTCCTTCGCCATTGAAAACGACCTTGATGTGCGTAAGATTCTTGAACGTTCGAGCCGACGCTGGGACGGAGGTTATGCAATAGGAGGAATGTTTGGCCATGGCGATGCTTTCGTTATCCGCGACCCGTGGGGCATCAGACCCGCCTACTACTATGCCGACGACGAGATAGTGGTGGTGGCATCCGAACGGCCTGTTATCCAGACTGCAATGCGGGTTAAATCGGCACAGATTAGTGAGGTGAAACCAGGCCATGCTCTCATTATTCGAAAAGATGGAACAATTACCGAAGATCTCGTGCGTGTGCCACAGGAACGGAAATCGTGCTCGTTTGAGCGTATATATTTTTCGCGCGGTAGCGACAGATCGATATATCAGGAGCGTAAAATGCTGGGAAGACTGCTGGCTCCTATCATCCTTGAGAAGACAAGCGACGATATTGTAAATACCGTTTATTCGTATATCCCAAATACTGCCGAGACAGCATACATAGGATTGCTTGAAGGGGTGCGCGAACATATAAAAGGTATCCAGCAGAAGATGATAATGGAGGAGTGCGGATCGTTGACCGATAAGCGGCTTGGCGAGATACTATCTATTGCACCCCGAAGTGAAAAGATTGCAGTAAAGGATGTGAAGATGCGCACATTCATCACCTCCGACAGCTCGCGCGACGATATGGTGGCTCACGTTTACGACGTTACCTATGGTGTGGTGCAGAAAGGCGTTGATACTCTTGTGGTTATCGATGACTCTATTGTGAGGGGAACAACCCTAAAAAAGAGTATCCTTAAAATCCTCGACCGGTTAGGCCCCAAGAAGATAATAATAGTGTCGTCGGCACCTCAAATCAGGTATCCCGACTGCTACGGAATAGACATGGCCAAAATGGGTGAGTTTTGTGCATTTACCGCAGCTATGGAGCTGCTTAAGGAGAGTGGCCGCAGTGATATTATCGATAATGTGTATCGGCAATGCAAAGAGCAGCAATATCTGCCAAAGGATGAGATAGTGAACTGTGTAAAAGATATTTACCGTCCGTTTACCGCCGAAGAGATTTCGGCCAAAATAGCCGAAATGCTGCGCCCAAGCGATATTAATGCCGATGTTGAAATAATATTTCAAACTATTGAAAACCTGCATCTTGCTTGTCCAAACGACCTGGGCGACTGGTACTTTACCGGCAACTACCCCACACCCGGCGGCAATAAAGTGGTGAATAATGCTTTCATTAACTATATAGAAGGTCGCGACAAAAGGGCGTATTGATACTGATGGTTAGATAGAAAAGCGGCTGCCCGATTTTGAGGTAGCCGTTTTTTGTATGTTATAAAATCAGTATGAAATTCACAACTTCGTCAATGCGACACTCACAAAGTCTGATAACCATCAAAGCTCTTAGTTCAGTATCTCCATGGCTGCATCCACATAGCAATAAATTTCGGTGGTGAAGTTATTATGCTTAGCCTCGCTTCTTTTGTGGCCTAACCTCACCACAATGGCATTATATTCTGGTATCGTTATAATGTATTGCCCCAGTATTCCGCGGAGTGTGGGCATTGTCAAATTCCTATGGTGAAGTATCCAGGTTTGGTATCCGTAGTAATCAACGTTGTTGCCTTTGCTGTCTGTCAGGTGGAGGGCAGGCGTTTTTAAATTGTTGATGTAATCGTGCGAAATTACTCTGGTGCCGTAAGCCTCGCCATCGTGAAGTATTAACCGGCCGAGGCGTGCAAAGTCGCGTGCATTGGAGTTGAAGCAGCAATATGCCTTCTCCATGCCGTTGTCGGCATCGAGCGACCACAGTGCATCATGTTCGGCTCCAATCTTTTGCCATATCTTCTCCGATGCGTAATCTGAAATTCTTTTGCCGCAGACTTTTTCTATTATCATTGCAAGTAGTTGGGTGTCACCGCTTTTGTAGTTAAAGGTTTTGCCCGTCTCACTGTCGATGGATATTTTTTCCATCACTGCATCAATATCTTTACCATAGTATGCCTTGGTGGTTATCGATGTGGGCGACGAGTAGCTCTCGTCCCACGATGAGCCGGAACTCATGTTGAGCAGATTTTTGATTGTTAGCTCTTGTGCGAAGGCTCCCGACAGATTGGGCAGATATTTTACTGCTTTATCGTCAAGCGACCCGATAACCCCATCATCTATTGCACATCCTACCAGCATTGCCACCACGGTTTTGGCCATCGAAAACGAGTTGGAGAGGCTTTCGGTTCCGTAGTCGTCCCAATACTCTTCGTACAGTATGCTGTCGTTTCTGATAATAAGATATGCCACAGTATTGTATTTTTCGATGCTGTCGCGCAGTTGTGCCGATATAGTTTTTTTATTGTAGTGTGTTGCCAGATTCCATTGGGTTGGATTGTGCGAGGCTGCAATGGTGCGGTTGCTGAAGATTGTGTAATCGTCAATGTCGGGTTGCTGATGCAGAAGTGCAATACGCAGATATTGGGGAGTAAGCAACCATGAGGTGGCAATAACTATTACTATAACCGATAGTGTGATTCTTATTTTGTTCTTTTTCATAGCACTGATTCTAAGAATTTCAATATAGCAAAAAAGCCTTCTTTTCAAAGAAGGCTTTAGCGTATAGATTTTTATTTGTTACTCATTTACTCTTTCGGCGTGTAGGAATCTACGTGTCGTGCAGTTTTGCCTTGGTAGAGGTCGCGCAGGTTAATAATGATTGCAGTCTCCTCCACATCGCCAAACTCGTCGTTGATGGCTGTGCCAAAGGTCTTCATCGATGGCGACAGATTCATGTATGCACTTATCAGCGGCGGTATGTTTTCGCCTAACTCCCTCACTCTTTTACTCAATATTTTGTAGTCGTCGCTGAAGTTGCCGGCATTGAAAATTTTGTCCGACTCTTCTTCCGAAAGGCCAATCTGAATTGGCTTGAACGGATAGACAAGGTTTTCGCGGTCTTTGAAGTATTTTGCCATGAATCCCAGTATCAGGTCTCTTCCTTCCTGGTTGAAGTGTGTGTACATTGTCACTTTTCCGAAGAAATACTTCATGTCGGGATTGTCAACCATCAGCGAGCCAAGTCCGTCCCACAGGTTGTCGAGTGCAAAAAGGCTTTTGGCGCCTGCTTTGCTGCTCTGGTATGTAGGCTGCACAAACGAACGTCCAAGTTCGATGGTCTGTGGCAGATACTCTTTGATAAACTGGTCGGTGAAATGAAACATGTGCGAGGTGGCCAGATATTTCACACCTTCCTGATTTTGAGGCAGATGCTTGCATAGGATGTATCTGTATCCACCCAGAATCTCCTTCTCGTCGGGATCCCACACAATCAGCTGTCTGAAAGGAATTGCGCCTGTATCGTATTCGTCGATGTCGACTCCCTTTCCTGTTCCACCTCCGGCCATTCGAAATGCAATCTCCCTCAGTCTGCCCACTTCACGCATAAGTGCTGGAGCTTCGGCAGCCGAGAAGTCGAATATCTTGTTGTTGCCTTTGTTGGTGCTTCTTATAAATCGGTCACGTGTCAGTTCGGCCTCCAACTCTTCGCGCGGAACGGGTGAAATGACAGGTTGTGCTGGTTTCATATTATCTGTGTAAAAGTAATTAATGAAATTACTGCGAAATTAATCATTTTTGGCCAATGAATAGACAATTTCTTTTATTTTGTCAGCCGACTGTTGTGTAGGCTTGTCTTTGAAATCATCATATACAAAAGGTTTGCCAAAGGTGATTATTATCTCTTTGTTGTGTTGCTTATACATCTCATCGGGTAGGTATAGCATCTCTATGTTCAGTTTGATGCCGAATATGTTTCTGATATTGTGCATGTTGTAAAAGAATGCACTGTTCTGGCCCGATATGTGGACAGGTATGATGTCGCGTTTGCTTTTTATGGCTTTGGTTATAAATGTCTTCTTCCATTCGCCGTCTCTAATCACTCCTTTTGTTTTGCGCGACACCATTCCGGCCGGGAACATAAGCATTTGTGCATCAGAGTCGAAGGCGGCGTCGAGTTGGCGTGCCGCATCGCGTCCGGTGGCACCGTGTTTGTTGATGGGCAAAAACACGCCTTCGAAGTTGGTGAGATTCATCAATATATCGTTTACAGGAAACTTGATGTTGTTAAATTTTTGCGCCACGGCATGTATGAAAACCATTCCGTCCAGGCCACCAAGCGGATGGTTGGATGCGAACACAAAACGCCCCTGGTCGGGTACATTCTCAAGACCCCGGATCTTCACCCGTGCACCAAATTTTTCGATAATGGCATCGGCAAAGGCAATACCTTTAATTTCTTTACTCCGGATGATGAATTCGTTTATATCATCCTGATGCACAATGCACTTCAGGTATCTGACGAAAAAACCGGGAATATAACGCAGCATCTTTGCATTTTTTGATGCAAATACTTTTTCGATATCTATAAGTTTAACCTGATCCATTTTGCTTTTCTTAATGTCTCTCTTTTTTTTGAATCTCAATGATAGTAAAAAAAATGTTTATGGCACTTTTTCATTGCCATTTTATTGCCTCAGCAAGCATGAATTTGTTTATAATCAATTAGTAACTGATGAGGGTGACTTTGTTTGGACGGCAAAATGGATGCCATAACCATATTTTTTCTAAAAAGTGGGCTAAAGTGGTTGATTGTGGTTTATTTTTGTTGTAATTTAGCCCAGAGTAATATTGTTTTCTAATGTCCACATTTATAGGCGAATTTAGTTGTAGAGCCGATGCCAAGGGGCGCATCGTGCTACCCGCCGCATTCAAGAAGGTGCTTGAAGCTGCGAACGACGATCGTTTTGTGGTCAAAAAAGATATCTATGAGCCATGCCTGATTCTCTATCCCTACTTTGAATGGGAGAAGACGATGGAACTTTTTCGCAGCCGCATCAACCCGTATGATCAGCAACAAGCCCGATTTTTTCGTAGCTTTATGCGCGAATCTGCCGAGATGGTTCTCGACGGAAACGCCCGTTTCCTTGTGCCCCGCCGTCTTATGGAGTCGGTTGGTGCCGATAAGGATGTGGTGTTGCTTGGCATGGATCAGCGCATAGAATTGTGGGATGCCGGCAACTACGGGAAACGTGAAATGGACGAACAGGAGATTGGCCTGATGGCTACCAATCTGTTCGGGCCTTTGAATGGTGTAAAATAATTGAAAATCAACAGTATGTCGGAACAATATCATGTCCCTGTGTTGCTCAAGGAGTCGGTAGATGGTTTGAACATCGACCCCGGGGGTATTTATGTCGATTTAACCTTTGGTGGAGGAGGCCATAGTCGTGAGATACTGTCGCGCCTCAATGACAAAGGACGTTTGGTGGTGTTCGACCAGGACGAGAATGCTTATCTGAACCATCCCGACGACCAGAGGCTTATATTCGTGCGTCACAACTTTCGATATATCAGCCAGTTCCTTCGGTTTCTCGATATCGACCATGTTGATGGGATATTGGGTGACCTCGGCGTGTCGTCGCATCACTTTGATGCTCCCGAACGTGGTTTCTCGTTCCGTTTTGATGCACCTTTGGATATGAGGATGGGGCAGGGCATCAAAAATAGTGCTGCCCACGTGGTTAATACTTATTCGGAAGAGGAGCTGATGCGTCTCTTTGCTGTGTATGGCGAAATAAAGAAGCCGGGACGTCTGGTGCGCGAGATAGTGGCTGCCCGCAATACAGTGGGGCTTTCAACCACCGGCGAGCTTCGCGCCATAGGTCAAAAACTTACTGTTCCATCTGAGCAGGCGAAGTTTCTGGCTCAAATATTTCAGGCTCTGCGCATTGAGGTTAATGGAGAGATGGACGTATTGCGCGAACTG
>JBDHYT010000040.1:0-12211 GCA_039811485.1 Marinilabiliaceae bacterium
CATATTTGTCTTTTTTATTTCCCTTTTGGCCGAGAGGAAATTTACTGCCCAATTCAAAGATCCTTGCTTTGTAAATTGGCTGATGAGGTTTTCCATCATTGTATTGTGCTATATTTTTGTTCATATCCTCAATGCCTTCGGGTGAGAACGCCAATTCCGAATTATTCTCCTTACTTGCCAAATAATTTTTCAGGATTTTCTGAATCCCCGTATCTGTAATATTATCTATTGTTTTCAAGTCGAAAGAGGAATCCACGCTTTTTCTTGTTGCAGTAAGAATTTTTCCTTTCGGAAGTTTTACCCAAGGTAAATTAATAATTCCCGATACCGTATCTTTATGCATCGGCTTCCTTACAGCCCAATTCACTCCTTTTTGTTTTACCAATTCTTTCACCATTGCTCCGTCTTTTTCGCCCCATTTTTCATACTGATTGGTTGCCTTATTGATAATGCGCAGATTTTGCTTAAAGCTCACAATTATTGTTTCAAGAGAATTCTTGGCATCTATAGTGAAATTATCCCATGGCTTTTTGAATTCAGTAAATTTATCTCGTTTTTCTCCGTTCTTATCAATCCACTTCTCGGTATTACGAAGTTTACATTGCAAATCATATCGCTTCAAATCTGACTTAGCAGACTGGTTATTAAGCAAATTAACATGATCCCTTGTTGCACACGCAATTACCAAAGCATCCATAGCATGATGACGATGATCTATCCTTTTGGAAGAGAAGTTTTTAGAAAACTCCAAAGGCACAGTAGGTAAAAATTTTTGATATCTCTCATTCCATGCTGTAAAACTATTTGAATTGGTTATTTGGTTCATTCTTTCAAAACGGGGCAATATCAAATCATTCCACACATCATTTAATCCCCAATCTTTTTTCAAAATGGTGGTTATTTTTCCGTTTACAGGAATAATATTTTTAGAGTTGACTCCGTCATCATTCATTTCAGAACGGACTATATTTGACAAAACGGAGGATATAAATTTGCTGATATAACGGGTGTCATTCAATTGCCGTTCTATCATTTTTTCGGGAATGTCTTCCATCAACAATTTGCTACGTTTGCCATAGTTTTTTGCATAATGTCTTTTTACGAAATCTTCGTATTCGCTTAGTTCAAAAATTTTTACATTTTTACCGAATCCACATTCTACAATCTGTCCATGAAATTCTTTGATGAAGGTCAACCCCAGGTTATTGTCTTTCAGTTTATTTACCGCTGCTTCGCAAATGACCTTATTACTAAAACTATCATCAAAATATCGGCTTTGCGGAATAATATGCTCAATTTCATACAAAGGAGTAAATAGTTTGCTTAGCGGTATGATTTCGCCTGTATATGGTGAACGATATTTTTGTTCCAACCACAGTTTATAACGTTTTAAGTCTGATGATGACGGTTGTGCTGTTTTACTAATTTTTAGGATGTCATCGTCTATATCAATATTAGAGTTCAATACTCCATCTTCGTATATTTTTAATATCTCTTGCTGTACAGGAGAATATGGGCGAACATTTTCTACTTCATTATCATTAAGTAATTCTGCCAGTAGAGCCTTTATCCGCAAATTAGTATTTTCATTCTCGGTAATTGAATTTGTGACTTTTTTGCGTTCCTCTGCAGGAAGCTTCATATCCCGACCTAATTCAATATGAATTTCACTGAAAAAATCTTTGGTCCCATTCCCGTAATGAGTCCAGATATCCTTAACAACACGAAGTGTTTCGGTCATAACCTGTTCAACAATAGGATTCCGAAGCGAATGTTGCCTAAAACCTCTTAGATACTCTTCCAAGTCATCCACAGTGTTCCATTTTTCTGCATCAGACACTTCGGAGTGGCGGTCATAAACAATATATTGAGTCAGCCAAAGTTGCAAGCCTTGAAAATCGGTCTCTTTTGTAAGATTTATGGCTTTTTCTCTTACTCTATCCTTGATTTTCTCATCGTATTCTCCTGTTATTATTTTATTAATGCGCTCCTGCGATTTTTTGTCAATATTATCCCAATTCCAATATTTACCTACACGCATTAACGGCAATAATTTTTTGATTGCTTTTTCGGAAAAAGCACCATATTCACTCTTAAAAGGCGGAAACTTTCGGAACGCTTCAAAAAATGAAGTTTCGTCGATATGATGCTTTACAGCAAAGGTTTTCAGTGCCTTTTCATATTCAGTTTTGTCTGTTACAGAATAGATTAAATGCCAAAGTTGTTGTTCTATTTCTTTCGTCAGGAAATTGGCAGGAATGTTATCGACTTTTTCAATTCTTCCCGCAATCATTGTCAAGGTTTCGTTACAAGGGTATTTTTTGTCTTCTACATAGTTCCAACGGTATTTTTCTATTTCGTTGGTCAGCAATTTCCCCTTAAAACCCTTTTGTTCCAAAAGATATTTCAATAGTGGCTTTTGCTCTATTTCTTTTCTTTCATTTAAAAATTCAAATAGATTAGCCCAATCTTCTGCGCTATTCAAAAATTCACCAGTTATATTGCTATCATTCTCTTTTTGATAAATAGAAAGATTATACATCCATTGCCATATACGAAATTCTTGATAATAAGGATTAGATTTTGGGATAGCTTTATATATTTTCTTTAATTGCTTTCCGTTTTTATCAAGCATTGGTGTTTTATCTTTCTTTTTAAGATGCCTACTTTCTAAAGGACAATTCCCTATTGAGTGTTTTTGGCTTCGCAATGGACGTTGATAGAAAATAATATCATTCAAAAACAGATGCACAAAATCTCTTTTACTTAACTGCAATTGATGCGCTTCATTATTGCGATATAACTCTCTGACACAATTGATGTAAAGGTCTTCACAATGTAGTTCCTGGTGGAGCTCTACTTGTTTAGTCAAAATTTGTAATAATTCTTCCTTATAGAATTTGCGTTCGATAGTACGCACCAATTTCCCTTTGATTTTTTGAGCAGGATTTTGAAGTAATGTATCATAGATGTATGCACCAACAGTTTTTCTATTTTGCTCAATTTCCTGTTCTGTTTTCTTTTTTATGAGTGTCCAGTCATTTTCGTTAGGTGCACGGAAACTTCGTTTCTCAACACCTTCTTTATCTCTCTTTATTGTTCCATCACTGTTAAGCTCAGTTGTGACAATAAAATCTCTTGTTTTATCTTTCCAGTCAAACAACGGAGTTTTGCTTGAGCGTCGGTAAATCCAACCGTTCTCAAGTTTTAAAGAATACCATACGTCGGCTTTGCCTTTTTGTGGTTCATCGGCAATAACATCAATAATTTTTAAGGAGAAAAATTCAACTAATTTATTGATATTTTCCTCTTCTTCTTCACCCCTTAATTGAAAATAACCTCGTTTTTGATTAAAATTCAATAATATCCATGCCAACTCCTCTTTGGTGATTTTATTCGTTAATGCTTTTTTTCGTAAATAATAAATAGTCCAATCGAAAGGTATTTTTATATCTTGTCCGTTTGCTTTGAATTCGGTAACCATCTCATTGAATGAGTTTTGAAAAATAAATGAATATTTTCCATTATTATCCTTAACCCAGGCTAATTTTGGTTCCGCTTCATCTTTGAATTGTCCTAATCTTTTATCAAAATCAATATCATTTCTATAATGTTCAGGCAGAAAACCTAATACATTCAACACTCTGTGAAGTCGTTCCCTACGAAGCAAAAAACGTTCTCTTAGTCTTCGGATACTTCTAAATCTAGTTCTATCTGCTGTTTTGGAAATAGAGCCTCCTTCAGCAAATTTTCCAATATCACCAGCATCCATTGGAATAATCCTACTTCCCATACCTAGTATTTCTCCTTGCCCTCCTATATTTTTGGCGAAATCTTGTTCTACCAACGCCCATCCAATCGAGTTTGTTCCTAAATCAAGTCCTAATATTCTTTTCATAGCAATATGTCGAAATAAAATAATTGTTGAAATATTTTTAAAATAAGCAATAATTATTTAGATTTGCAATACATTTGAAAGCAATTCACAATAAGGATTATTCCGTTGTGAAAACATTTAAGGCGGGGCAACTCGCCTTTTGTAATTTTACACTATTAACCTTTAGCTATGAGCATTTTACATCATAGCTTCAAGAACCTTCGGAGATAGTAAAAAACGAAACATTTTCTGTTAACGCAATAAAACACCTTTACATACTCAAACCTATGTATAATACAATCAATTACCACAACTATTCTCTGATAATTGAACCAAAGTAGCCAAAGTATGAATTAACAAAACTTACCTTATAAAATTAATTACATAAAAAAACGGCACCTGCATATTCATAAATCGAAATATGCGGTGCCGGTTGTTTTCAATAAATTTAGAGAATTCTTAAAAATTGGTAAACTACTTAACAAATACCCAAAAAACACTCCTTTATATAATATTCAGGTTTCTAAGTTCGGCAAGAAGTTTTTTCTTGTTGTCGTCTTCCATGGGGCACATTGGCGAGCGGTAGTTCTCCCCTATCAGTCCCATTGCGGCCAACGCACCTTTTACCGGAATCGGATTGGATTCGATAAAAAGCAGATCCATCAGTTTGCGGTATCTGAAAAACAGTTCGGTTGCCTCTTTCACGTTTCCGCTGAGCGAGGCGGCCATCATTCGGCTGAAATCTTTGGGAAACACATTGGAAGCCACCGATATACATCCGTCGCCACCCAGCAGGTTGCCCATCATCGCGAGGTTGTCGTCGCCCGAATAAACCTTGAATCCTTTGGGGCGTTGCTGGATGAGTGTTGCAAGATTATTGATGTTGCCCGATGCCTCTTTTATTCCCACCACGTTTTCAAATTCGCGTGCCAGCCTCATGGTTACATCCACCGGGATTACGGAGCCTGTACGGCCAGGCACGTTGTAGAGAATTATGGGGCATTTTATGCTGCTGGCAAGGGTACCAAAATGCAGATACATACCATTGGCTGTAGGCTTATTGTAGTAAGGCCCCACAACCAGCACGGCATCTACGCCGGTCTTTTCGGCGGTTTTGGAGTATTTCACACACTCGTCGGTGTTGTTGCTGCCCGAACCGGCAATTACCGGCACACGACCTGCAACACGCTTCAGGGTATATTCGAACATAAATGCATCCTCAGTCTCTGTAAGAGTGGGAGTTTCGCCAGTAGTGCCACACACCACAATGCCGTTGGTGCCGTTCTCTATCTGAAATTCAATAAGCCGGTCGAACGACTTGCTGTCTATATCGCCATTATCCTTAAACGGTGTTACAATGGCTGTTATCGATCCTTGAAGATTAAACTGTATCATATTCGGTAGAATTGTGATGTTCTACAAAAATAAGAAAGTTTTATTAGCAAGAGAATAATAAAACACAAAAACTATTAATTTCACCCTTTGTTAATATATTAACATTTTGTAGCTTTGTGATTTATTATAAAACTCTTTTTTATGCTAACTATTAGTCAGGCTGTAGAGAAAATAGTGAAAGTCAAGCCCTTTGTTGTAGAGGCACTTGCCGAGGGGCTGATAAACATATCGTCGCTTGCCCGTCAGATACAACCTCAGGTAGAGAAGCTTACCGACAAAAGTGTGAAGCAGGGTGCCATTGTGATGGCTCTCAACAGGATGATTCCGCACCTAGACCAGACGGTTTCGTCGAGTTTATCACAACTTCTTGAGACACTGGGCGATATCATTGTCCGTTCCAATTTGAGCGACTATACATTTCGCAACAGTGCCACCATTTTCGAAAGTCATGTAGCATTGATGACAGCCATCAGCGGCCATCACGATGTGTTCTATACCCTTGTTAGAGGTGTTTTTGAATCCAATCTGGTGGTAAGCTCATCGTTCCAGCATTTGGTCGATACACATTTTGCCAAGGAGGAGTGTACTTTCCGTCACAACGATTTGTCGGCCATAACATTAAAGCTGCCTGCCAACAATGTTGCCGCAACCGGATTTTACTATCAGATACTCAAGGCTATAGCCTGGGAAGGCATCAACATAAAAGAAGTAATCTCCACCACCAACGAATTCACCATCATCGTAAATGACGAGGATGTGGATCGTGCCTTCACCACACTCAAAAGCCTGAAATCGGCAGTGCGACCTTTTTAAAAATACAGGTCGCGCTTACCTTCTCTTATTTGCGACAATCGTTCCTGTAGTTTAGCTTTGAATATTTCGTCGCCATAATTTTCTATGTTATCCGCTATCAGCCTGTACCCCTTCATCCTGGTCTCTTCGGATGCATAATCTTCAAGATACTCGGCAAGAGTGAGTATTGCGTTGGGCTGGCAGAACCGCTTTATAAATCCTGGCACCGAAAACTCCATAAAGTGCTCTCCCGTACGGTTGAGCCGGTAACAGGCAGTACAGAACGACGGAAGATACTCACCCTTAATCAGTTCGTCGATTACCTCTTCGAGCGTACGGTTGTCGTTGATGGTAAACTGTTCGTGATCAAGGTTTTGAGTCTTCCCTTTCGACGAATATCCCTTCATCTCAATAATGGTACCGCCATCAATCTGCGAAACACCATACTGAAGCACCTCATCTCTGATTGCGGCAGGCTCTCGTGCGGTGAGTATCAGGCCGGTATAGGGCACTGCAAGCCGGAGTATTGCAACCAATTTTGTAAAATCGGTATCAGAAACCGCATAACGCTCATCGATATTGAATCCTGATGCAGGCGTGATGCGCGGAAACGATATTGTGTGTGGCCCAACGTTATAAACAGCCTCAAGATGGTTGACATGACGGATGAGTCCCAGAACTTCGAAACGCCAGTCGTACAATCCCAACAGGGCACCAATACCCACATCGTCGATGCCGCCTTCCTGAGCCCGGTCAAGGCCTGTTATGCGCCAGTCGAAATCATGTTTTGGTCCACGCAGATGCACTTTCTCGTAGGTTTCGCGATGATAAGTCTCCTGAAATATCTGATATGTACCTATGCCCGCCTCTTTCACTATTCTGAAACCTTCAACATCGAGCGGAGCTGCATTGATATTGACACGTCTGATCTCGCCATTGCCATGCTTCACCGAATATACAGTGCGAACGGTATCGGCTATAAACCGGGCGTCGTAGTGCGGATGCTCGCCATACACCAGTATCAGCCGTTTGTGACCAGCCTCCTGAAGCGATTTCACCTCATCAATAAGCTCCTGGTGGCTTAACGTGATTCGTTTCTGCTGAATGTTATCGACCCTGAAACCACAATATGTACATTTGTTTACGCACATATTACCCACATAAAGCGGGGCAAACAGCACTATCCGCTTTCCGTAAACCTGCTCTTTCAGCTTTAGTGCTGCTTTTTTTATCTCTTTTATCTGCTCCGGATCATTTGCATTTACCAGAATGGCAGTCTCTTCCATAGATAACCGTTGTTTCGAAAGCGATTTTTCTATGGTTTGCCTTACCTGTTCTGAGGTCGGGTTTTGAGTTCGGGTCAGTACATCGTGAATCTCATCACTATCGATAAAATTCCGGCCAGATATATCAGGCAGTGCATATTTCTGTGGGGTGAATATGATTGACATAGCTCCGGGTGTTGATGGTGGATGTTGGGTTGTGTCTGTTATACTTGAAAATAGAAACCCTCCTGCTTAAGTAACGCGTTCGCAATCTTTTTAAGTATAGTACATTCGCATTGATGTACTTTATAAAGCGTACTGTTTCAGACGCACATTTTTTTCCAAGCGTTCCACGTTGCCGGCAAGAGGGTTAAGAATTAATAAATAAACCGATTCCTTATTAATTAATCAAACTCTTTCAGTATTCTTTTTACATCATCTGTTGTTACCCTGCCATATACCCTCTCTCCTATTGTAACTACCGGTGCCAGCCCGCAAGCTCCCACGCAACGGAGGCAGCTTAGCGAGAATTTCCCGTCTTCCGATGTTTCGCCAACTTTCATCTTAAGCTGACGTTTAAACTCGTCGAGTACCTTCTCGGCACCACGCACATAGCATGCAGTACCCAGACAGATACTTATCGGGTGTTCGCCTTTTGGGGTCATCGAAAAGAAACTGTAAAAGGTAACAACGCCATACACCTGAGCCACCGACACATTAAGCTCGCTGGCCACAAGCTCCTGTACCTCGGCAGGCAGATAGCCGAATATTCCCTGAGCCGAATGAAGCACATTGATAAGCTCACCTTTATCGTGATTGAATTGCGTGCATACATTCTTCAGTTCCTCTATTTTATGTTCGGGCAGTTTGATACGTGCCATAATAAGTCGTTTTAATGGTGAAACTTAAATTTCAATATTCCTGTGCTTGTCGAAATAGTGGGTATGGAGCAGTTTATGCGAAACATCTCCGCACGGCTCACCCAAAAACTCCTTGTACAGCTTGATGATATACGGATTTTCGTGCGATTTGCGCAACGGCTTGTTCTTATCCTCCTGATAGATAGCCTGGGCACGCTTTTTAAGGATGTCCACCCTGCCATGATGGTACGGCTGGCCGCCACCGCCGATACATCCACCGGGACAGGCCATTATCTCTATGGCATGGTAGTGCGATTTCCCCTCCTTTATCTCGTTAAGCAGTTTGCGGGCATTGCCCAGTCCGTGTGCTATACCGATATTTACGGGCAGTCCGTTGAAATCGATTGTTGCCGAGCGTATTCCTTCAAAGCCTCGAAGTTCTTTAAAATCAACCTTTTCGAGAGTTTTTCCGGTATGGACTTCGTAGGCAGTACGTACTGCAGCTTCGATAACCCCGCCGGTTGTGCCGAAAATAACACCTGCTCCGGTTGATTCGCCAAGTGGCTGGTCGAACTCGCCCTCTTCGAGCGAATTAAAGTTGATGTTGGAATTTCGTATAAGCTGAGCCAGCTCACGGGTTGATATACTGATGTTTACATCCGAATCACCATCAACGCTAAACTCCTCGCGCGAACGTTCATACTTCTTGGCAAGGCAAGGCATAATTGATACCACCACCAAATCTTTGCGTTTAACGCCTATCATTGGAGCGAAGTAGTTTTTAGCTATAGCACCGAACATCTGCTGCGGCGACTTTGCCGTTGACGGTATATTGCGTAATTCGGGGAAGTGATGCTCAAAAAAGTTCACCCATCCGGGGCAGCACGATGTGAGTATTGGCAGATTGGCATCAGGGTCGCCGTTAAGATGTTTTGTAAGTCGTTGCAGCAACTCTGTTCCCTCTTCCATAATGGTCAGGTCGGCTGCAAAATCGGTATCAAACACATAGTCAAAGCCCAACTTACGCAGAGCTGTAACCATTTTTCCTGTCACCAATGTACCGGGAGCAAGTCCGAACTCTTCGCCCAAAGCGGCACGCACAGCCGGTGCTGTCTGCACTATTACAGTCTTAGCCGGGTCAACAAGTGCATCAATAACTTCCCATGTATGGTTGCGTTCGGTGAGTGCACCCGTTGGACACACTGCCACACACTGCCCGCAGAAGGTGCATGCCGAATGGTCGAGATCCATCTCGAAAGCCGGTGCTACCACCGACATAAATCCGCGGTTGATGGCACTCAGCACACCCACAGTCTGCACTTCGTTACAGGCAGTCTCGCAACGCCGGCACACGATACATTTATCCATGTCGCGGATTATTGCAGGCGACTTATCCTGCTTGTAGTGCGACTGCATACCTTTGTAGGGGATATCGCGTATTCCAAGTTTCTGAGCAAGGCTCTGAAGATCGCATTTACCCGACTTGGCGCACACAAGGCATTCAAACGGGTGGTCGCTCAGGATAAGCTCCATCACGGTACGCCGTGCATTAATCACCCTCATTGAGTGGGTTGACACATTCATCCCTTCAGCACAGTCGGTCTTACAGGCCGGTGCCAGATTACGGCGTCCCTCAACCTCAACCACACACATACGGCATCCTCCCGGTTTATTCTCAAAGTTCATGTCGTCGAGTTTCATGTGGCAGAGGGTAGGAATGTCTATACCTATGGTTCGGGCTGCGTCGAGCAGGGTGGTTCCCGGCTTCACCTCAACCTGGTTATTGTCGATATTTAATTTTATCATATTCATAGTTGCTGAATTAATGTTGGTTACTAACCTCGGTGCTTAACACATAGTGATAGCATTAAACTTGCATTTATCCATGCAGGCACCACACTTGATGCACAATGCAGGATTTATGGAGTGTGGCAATTTTTTATCGCCACTGATGGCATCAACAGGACAAACCCTTGAGCACAATGTGCAACCCGAACAACGTATTGCATCTATCAAATAGTATGTCAACGACTTGCACTGGTGCGACGGACATTGGTGTTCTTTGACGTGTGCCATATATTCCGACATGAAATTATCGAGTGTGCTAAGCACCGGGTTGGGCGACGTCTGGCCAAGTCCGCATAGCGAGGTATCTTTTATCACATTGGCCAGATTACGCAGCCGTGGTATGTCATCCTCTGTTCCTTTACCTTCGGTTATCTTCTCAAGCAGTTCGTAAAGCCGCTTGTTACCGATTCGGCACGGGGCACATTTGCCGCAGCTCTCCTCAACGGTAAACTCAAGGTAAAACTTGGCCACAGCCACCATACAGTCCGATTCGTCCATCACAATCATACCTCCGGAGCCCATCATAGAGCCCGATTTCAGCAGATTGTCGTAATCGATTGGTACATCGAGATGTTTTTCGGTGAGGCAGCCGCCCGAAGGCCCTCCGGTCTGTACTGCCTTGAATTTTTTGCCGTCTTTTATTCCTCCTCCAATATCGAATATCACTTCGCGGAGTGTTGTTCCCATCGGCACCTCAATCAATCCTACATTATTAACCTTGCCGGCAAGTGCAAACACCTTGGTTCCCTTACTATTGGCCGTGCCTATTGACGAGAACCATCCGGCACCCTTGAGCAGAATAACCGGAATATTGGCATAAGTCTCAACATTATTGACGTTGGTAGGCATCCCTTTATAGCCACTCTCCGACGGGAACGGAGGTTTGACGGTAGGCTCGCCACGCAATCCTTCCATCGAGTGGATAAGGGCAGTCTCCTCGCCGCATACAAATGCTCCTGCACCGTATCTTATTTCAATATCGAACGAGAATGACGACCCCAGAATATTATTTCCTAGCAACCCCATCTCGCGAGCCTGTGCAATCGCAATCCTAAGCCGTTTGATGGCAAGCGGATACTCTGCCCTGATGTAAATCAGACCTTTGGTTGCACCGGTGCAATAACCGTTGATTGCCATTGCCTCAATAACTGTGTGCGGGTCGCCTTCCAGAATCGAACGATCCATAAATGCACCCGGATCGCCCTCGTCGGCGTTGCATACCACATATTTCTGAGCAGCCTCCACCTTGCGGGTTATATCCCACTTAAGTCCGGTGGGGAATCCGCCACCGCCGCGTCCTCTCAGACCTGAGTCTATGATTGTCTGAATAACCTCTACCGGCTTCATCTCCAATGCCATGCCAAGTGCGGCATAACCGTCGCGGGCAATATATTCGTTGATATTTTCGGGGTTGATAAATCCGCAGTTGCGCAGTGCTATGCGTAGTTGCTTCCGGTAAAAACCCATGTGTTTCGAGTCGGAAACGGCCTCCAGGGTCTTTGGATCAACATAGAGAAGCCTTTTCACACTACGCCCCTTAACAAGATGCTCAGACACAATCTCTTCGGCATCCTGCGGTTTCACATGTACGTAAAAAGTGTTGTCGGGAATAATTTTAACGATTGGTCCCTTCTCGCAAAAACCAAAGCATCCGGTTTTTATCACCTGAATCTCATCCTCTAATCCGTTGTGCACCACCGCCTTCTTTAGGCTTTCGGCAATCTCTTCACTCTGTGATGCCCTACACCCGGTGCCGGCACACACCAAAATGTGATTTTTTATCAGATTGTAACTCATGGCTCTCAGATTATTGGTTGTCGGTTATCGATTCGTAGTTAACGGGAATAATTCCGTCCACCAGTTCACCCCTCATTATATATCTCTCTATCAACTCAGTAGCTTTGGAGTTGTCAACATTTCCATACACCACCGGATCGCGCCCCGGCAGGGTAATCTCAAGGGTTGGCTCGGCATAGCAGTAGCCCATACATCCGGTCTGGGTTACTATGGCATCGACCGAGAGACGGTCAAGTTCCTCAATCATAAAGTTCATCACCTCTTTGGCACCGGCAGCAATGCCGCATGTAGCCATCGAGATTTTTATCTGAACCTGCTGTTCCGGATTGTCGCTCCTCTCGCGGAGGTTAATTTTGCTTTTTAACTCATCGCGGAGA
>JBDHYT010000041.1:0-12099 GCA_039811485.1 Marinilabiliaceae bacterium
GCGCGCCGGCGTAGCCGAGAAACTGCGTGAGCGTCTGTTAAACCTGATCAAAGCCTACCTCGATGTGGTAAATCCATACACCAAGGCTGCCTTTGAAGATTGGATCAACGCCTTCAACGATGGCGACAAAACACGCCAGGTTTCTAAAGCTGTGGAGCTGGCACTGGCAAGCGAGTCACATCCTGTAGCAGCCGAAATTCTGGCATTGAAAGACCATCTGATTAAGAAATCGGTTTGGATCTTTGGTGGTGACGGTTGGGCCTACGACATTGGTTATGGCGGACTTGACCACGTACTTGCATCGGGCAAAAACATCAACGTACTGGTGATGGATACCGAGGTTTATTCCAACACAGGCGGCCAGGCATCAAAATCGACTCCGGTTGGTGCTATTGCAAAATTTGCTGCCTCGGGAATGCGCATCCGCAAGAAAGACTTAGGCCTGATGGCAACCACTTATGGCTACATCTATGTTGCCCAGGTATCGATGGGTGCAAGCCAGCAGCAATACTTTAAGGCACTTAAAGAGGCCGAGGCTTATGATGGCCCATCACTCATCATTGCCTACTCGCCATGTATCAACCACGGCTTGCACAAAGGCATGGGTAAGACACAGGAAGAGGGTAAATTGGCTGTTGAGTGTGGATACTGGCATCTGTATCGTTATAATCCGATGCTCGAGGCAGAGGGCAAGAATCCATTCCAACTCGACTCAAAAGAGCCAGAATGGAGCAAGTTCCAGGAATTCCTCAAAGGTGAAGTACGATACACAGCACTTCAGAAGGCCTATCCGCACGAAGCCCAGGAGCTTTTCAATGCGGCCGAGGCAAATGCAAAATGGCGTTACAACACCTATAAACGTCTGAATGCCATGGACTACGAAGTTGTGGAATAACAACAAACTACTGAAACTAAAAAAGCTGACGGCTCAAATGCTGTCAGCTTTTTTGTTGATGTATAACCAACGATTGTAGTGCACTTACAACCAATACTATTAAACAAAGGAACAGTTTTTGATGTAATAGCACAAATAACATCTATTTTTACAAAAAAAATAATCCATGTCGCAATACAAATATCCGCTGGAGTTACTGTCGCCTGCAAAAAACTTAGAGTGTGGCATTGCAGCCATCAATCATGGTGCCGATGCTGTATATATAGGCGCACCCGATTATGGTGCCCGTAAGTCGGCAGCCAACTCCATAGATGATATTGCACGCCTGGTTCGTCATGCGCATCTCTATCGCTCCAAAATATATGTTGCCCTCAACACTATATTGTTCGATCACGAGTTAGAGGGAGCCGCACTGATGGCTCATCAGCTCTACAATATTGGTGTTGATGCACTTATTATTCAGGATTACGGATTGCTTAATGCCGGTCTTCCACCCATCGAGATACACTCAAGCACCCAGATGGACAACCGCACACCCGAAAAGGTGAAATTCTTACAGGATGCCGGCTTCAGGCAGGTGGTGCTTGCACGCGAACTATCGCTCGACCAGATTAAAGCAATCAGCAAAGAGACCGATGTGCGCCTCGAATACTTTGTACATGGTGCCCTTTGCGTAAGTTACAGCGGCCAGTGTTACATGAGCCAGTCAATAAACGGACGGTCGGCCAACCGTGGTGAGTGCGGACAGCCATGCAGGCTAAAATATAAGATGACCGCAGCCGACGGCACTGTCATTGCTAAGGATCAGCATCTGCTTTCGATGAAGGATCTGAATCTCTCCGATTATTTGGAGCCACTGATAGATGCAGGAATATCATCGTTCAAGATAGAAGGAAGACTGAAGGAGAAGGACTATGTGGCCAATATAACTGCCCACTACCGCCGAAAATTGGATGAGATAATAGACCGCAGGCCGGAGTTGGCCAGAGCATCATCGGGAGTGCCAGCCATTAATTTTGAGCCGGATCCCTCAAAGAGTTTCAATCGTGGTTTTACAACCTATTTTGTTGATGGCCGCCAGAAAGATATCTGGTCGGTTGAATCGCCCAAATCAACAGGCGAAAAAATAGGCAAGGTGATGGTGATTGATAAAAACAGATTCAAATTAGATAACGGCCACGACATTACCAATGGTGACGGCCTTTGTTTCTTCGACCGTACCCGACAGCTGCAAGGTATTAAAGTAAACCAGTGTGCCGATGGATATATATATCCACAGGCAATGAACGGGCTATATGCCGGAGCCACAATATTCAGAAATTACAACCACCAGTTTAGCAACATCTTTAAGAGAGAGAGTGCGCAACGCCATATTGCAGCCGAGATGTACCTCGAAGAGGGCAAAGAGGGTATATTCACACTATCGATAACCGACGAAGACGATATAACATCCTATTCGGAGGCCAGGCTCAATGTGCAACCGGCCAAAAACCCCATCATAGCTGCCGACAACATAAAGAGCCAACTGTCGAAAACCGGCGGCACAGCCTTTAAAATCAACAACATAACAATAAACACCACAGAGAGCTGGTTTATTTCGGCCTCGGAGCTCAATGCACTCAGAAGGGATGCCCTTACACGTCACGAAGAGCTGCGTATTACCACGTTCAGCCCTTCCGATGTTGAGATGCCCGTCACTACAAACCAGTTTCCGCAGAAAGATATTTTGAAAAACGGGAATATTGTCAACCGGTTAGCCGCACAGTTTATGGCCGATCATGGAGCCGAAGTTAAAGAGCTGGGTTACGAGCGTCAGAAAGATTACGACAACAACATAGTGATGACCACCAAACACTGCATACTTCACGAACAGGACAAGTGCCTTAAGCTGAACCCCGGATACCGAAAAAACCTGCCCATATTCATCTCGAACGAAAGAGACAACTATGAGCTGAAATTCAACTGCAAAGATTGCGAGATGCAGATAATACGCAGAAACACTAAGCAGGAGGAGTGATAAGAATCAAAAAAAGCAACCGAAATGGTTGCTTTTTTTGATTCAAAACAAATTTTGGAAACGACGTATCATTGCTCCCAGTAATATCCCTTTCTGTAACCATAAAAGGATGCATAATCGCCTTTATTAAATGGCATTCCATTAAGAATAACAGACAGATGTTCCATCTGAGCAACTTTAACATCCTGCAACGAGAGTTTCAATGCCGATTTTGGAGTATAATTATGCCTTACCACAAGCATATTTGCATCACTATACTTAACCAACAAGTGAGTATCCGACACTAACGCCAAAGGAGGAGAGTCAATAACGATAACCTCATACTCTTTTTTCAATTTTTCGAATAGTAAATCTGTTTTGGGGCTGCTAATCAATTCAGAAGGATTAGGCGGCTGAAGTCCGGCAAAAAGCAGATCCAGAGACTCAACAACACCACGTTGAATATTGAGTGGTGCAGATGGATTGACATAATAATCGCCCACTCCCTTATCGGAAGTTACCGAATCAAAATAGTTATGAAGAGCCGGTTTTCTAAGGTCGTAGCCAACAAGAAGTGTTTTCTTCTTCATTTGAGCAAAACTTACGGCAAGATTTGCAGCACAATATGTCTTACCTTCACCTGGTATGGTAGAAGTAACCAAATAGGTATGGTTTGGTTTTTCCGATTGAAAGAATCCAAGAGAGGTTCTTATTCCCCTAAAGGCCTCTGCCAGTCCTGAGCGTGGCTGATCAATAATCAACAGTTTGTTAGATGTTTTTTTATGAAATGGAATTTGTCCCATTAAAGGAAGTTTGGTTATTGACTCTAAGTCCTCCTTGTCGTGAACTTTATCATCTATAAACACAAGTACAAAAATAACCAAAGACGGTAAGAACAAACCCAGCAAGGTAACAACTATAATGCTTCTGGTTTTGTCGGGAGCAACCATTCTTCTGGGTATTGCCTCTTCTATTATCTCATTATCAGGCAAATTAGCTGCTTTGGCCAATAAAGCATCCGAGCGTCGCTCCATAAGGTATGTGTACATACCATCTGTGAGTTCAAACTTACGCTGGATGCCAAGCAACATTTGCTCTGTACGAGGAAGTCTTCTGATTTGGGAACTCAGCTGCATCAGTCGTTGATCCAAATCTTTAAGGGTAAGATTGGTAGTAGAAATTATACTACGGGTATTTTCAACAATTGAATTTTTAAGCGAATTGATATTTTTCTCAATCCGTATCATTTGAGGGTGCACCTCCTTCGAGTTAAACTGCAGGCTGGCACGTTCGGCATTCAATGTTGACAATTCGGTGATTAAAGAAGTAAGTGAAGGATCGTCAACTCCCATTACCGAGGGTACCTTTAAATCCTGAACATCGCGATTTGCTTCGAGATAGTTTATCAGATAATTATAGTAATCCAATCGCACAACCACGGCAGCTCTCTGATTTTCGAGGTCTTGTGACTGTTGAATAATCATTTGTCCCTGCATCGAAACGTCCATCACCTCATTATGCGACCGGAAGTCTTCCAAAACCTTTTCGGCCACACTCAATGAATCTATTACACCTACTAGCTGCTTTTCGATAAAATTAATGGTGTTGATTGCAATCTGATTTTTCTTATCCAAGGTATAATTGACCGACATCTGTGCAAGAGTATTCAAGAAATCCACACCTTTGGCAACATTATTTTCAACAATAGAAACCTCGATAATTGAAGCTTGCTGGTTTATCTTTTCAATCCTTATTTTTGCTTGATAGCTAAGTACCATCTGTCTTAAACTATTCACCTTAAAGCTATAGCTTCCCGACACATACTCCGACTCATCAATATCGTCACTTTCGGGAACAATAGTGAATGCAAATCCGGGTTCGGTAATTTTTTCAAAAAATTTGCATTTTCGTTCATACTTATCGTTACCTTCAACTGTTAATTTGAATTCACTTTTTGAGATGAAATCAATATTGAACAATCTATTCTGAATCTTTACAGAGGTAGTATCCAACACAACTTTAAAAGGTGAGTTTTTATATATCTCATTGGTCAGAAATATTCCTTTCTTAAAGTACGAAACTCCAAAATCGAGTTGTTTCAGTGCCTTTTCAATTTGCTTATATGAAGTTAAAACAATTAACTGATTCTCCATATTGCTCTGTCCTCCCAGCACAACGCCAGGCAGTCCTCCTCCACCTGTTTCGTTTCCCCTGCCGATGGCTGAGCCATGCCGGTCGCCGTCAGAAATAAGCAGCCGCGTGCTAATTCTGTACATAGGTACTGTTGTTTTATACATATATACAGCACCTATCACGGATATCAACAGAAACGCAGGATATAAATACCAGAATTTTAAAACCTTAGAAAAAATCCGTTTAAAATCAAAATTCCGCTCGTCATTCAAGATATCGTCTTGTCCCATAACATTCATTTAATTACGATTTTGGTTTTGATACGCAATTTGGACATAGGTCATTACCAAAATTGCTGTATTTAAAAGTGATAAAGTTAAGCCCATCGGTACGGATGCAAGATTCCATGATTGCAACCTTCGTGGTTCAACATACAGAATATCGCCTGGTTTAAGATAAAAATAAGGCGACATCATTACTTTTTCGTCAAGCATATTAATTACGACCATTTCATGCACATTACCTTCTTTTCTAATCAATCTGACTTTTTTGCGGTTTGCATATTCAGTCATATCGCCGGCCAGACTCAACGCCTCAACTATATTTATCTCTTCACTTGCCATAAGGAATCGTCCCGGAGTACGAACCTCACCCACAACAGTAATATTGTCATTAAGCAGTTTCACCGTAACACTACTTTGGTCGATATATTTACCAACGGCAAGATGAATTTTATCGCGAATCTGTTCAAGGGTTAATCCTGACACAAAAATCTTGCCTATAAATGGGAATTCGATGGATCCGTCAAGTCCTACACGGTACCCCATAAGGCTGATAGCCATCGGCGATTCAGGCATCTGGCTATACCCCGAGTTACTATTCAAGAAAGCCGAAGTACGTTCATCCAAACTAGTAACAATAATATAAAGCACATCGCTGGGCCTGACTGTATAATCCGACTTGTCGGCTCTGTTGAGAGTATTAATTTCCGACAGTTTTTTGGCTATGTCTCCCTGAAGATATATCGAGTTCTTCAAAGGAACACACGAAGAAAAAGCAATTAATAATAAACTCAGGCAACAAAAAATAGATTTCCTCATAACGGGTTGTTTTATAGATAATTTGAACAAAACAAATATAAGTAATATAAACTTTTCTTAATGTATCAAATATTTATATTGGTCAAAATATAAAAAATAACAACTTCACAACACAACAGAAAGACATTCAAACCAATAGTATTAAATTGAGTTTTTACTACCAGAATTTGTATTTAAAACATTATGCTCAACCTTTACAATCTCAAAAGTTATGACTCTCTCTTTTGCCTTCAAATTAACCGTATATTTCCCTGGTTGGAACTCCGACAAATTAAGTAGTAACTTGTTGTCACCTACCTTAGTTTTCTTCATTTCAGAAAAGACTTTATCGTTGGTGGAATTCACCACATTAACAGCAACATTAACCGCCGACGAGCAAAACAGTTCAATCATAACAATATCGACGGTTGGACTGGGGTAAAACGAGTTTAATCTGAAATCAAAATCATTATCAACAGGGGCAATCTTCTCCTTTGAATTACTGGTTACCAAAAATGCTCCGAATTCAATATCGGTGTGTACCGGTTTTGTAGGCACATTTCCATTGGGAGGCATTATTGATTTAACATTCATAGGGAAACGTATAAGACCTCCATTCCATCGCCCTTTTGCAACTGGGGAACCATTAATATTTTGAGCATCATATATTTTGTAATCGGCTCCGGCACTTAAAACTGACGACAAATCGACCTCAACCTCATTTTTCTTTTCCCAATTTAAGATTGCCACATGAGCCCTACCGACTTCATATTTATTGGGTCTCACAACTATCTGGTTTTTAACTGGAAGCATATTTTGAAAAAGGCTGATACTGTCGAACCTGGTTGTTGATTTCCATTCGGCAAAAGTAGTACCATTAAATCCTCCCTGCCAGTAGTTATTATTATTCCACTCAACTTTAGAGGTATCATCTCCCAAATTAGCATTTACAGAATTGGATGTACCCGATAAGTTTATAATAGTGTTGGATGAAACTGTAAGATTTCTCCATGGTTTAGCCAAATAAAAAGGGGCATTTCCACCAACTATAATATTATTCAAAACAACAGCATCTTTGTTTTCCACTCCGTATCCCAATTGCAAATTGGCTTTTGATGAGTTTTTATTTGAAGAGTGGTATAGCACATTGTTTTTAAGAACTATACGACTTGCAGGCCTTACTCCTCCTATTAGTATATTTCGTGATAATACCGAGCCTCTGTTTAAAACTCCATTATTAAATATAATATTCCCCTCGATATGATATCCAGAAATGCTTCCTCCCTCTGTATAAACCTGAATTCCCTGGTCAAAACCATTAAAAATCAAATTATCAGTAATATATTTGGTTCCATATCTGTTTTGGGAATATATCTGATGGCCTCCGCCACGGTTAGGATTTTGAAAACCATTTGCAAAAATTACACATCCGTAAATTTCGCTTTCGCTATGTTCCTCCGATGACCAAAAACCTATGCCATCGCCTAAATTATTATGAATTACACAGTTGACAATATCAATATGATGGCCGTAAATAGTTATTCCTTCAACCTGAATAATATCTAAGGGTAGATTTCCGGTTTGGGTAGAAACCCTATTTATATAGTTGGTTGTTATCTCTAAATCTTTATAAACCGTATGAAAACCGTTTATAAAAAGCACGTGTTGTTGAACTCCCATGGTTGCGGTGCTACCATCCAATACAACCTTGTCGCCGGGCATAGCCATTACCCATATTTTATCAGTTTCGGTTCCTTTTAACGAACTAACAAAATTGCCACGATAAATTCCACCATGAATCAACAAAGTATCTCCGGCATGCAGTTTATCCGGATGGTTTAATGCTGTCTGTAAATCCCATGGGCTCCCCAAACTACCATCACCATTACTACTCCCGTTTGTAGTAACATGGAAATTCTGAGCCTCCAGGATTCCTGAAATAATTAGAAATCCAATCCATAGAAAAAAATAACGCAACCATCCCGTATTCATAATACCATTATTACATAATTCTACAAATTCAGCGCAACTTTTCAATAAGCTGTAATTCAGTATTTAATGCCCCCCACGATAAAATATCAAAATTTTCGAGAGGCCAGCTATTCATACTCATTCTGCTGTCAAAAATCTCTAAAGCTCTATTTTTATCGGATGTATAGTCGGGTGTAAACCAGTCGGAAATCCTTTCGTGACCATTCTCATTTTGATATACTACTGGCCAATTTAAAAATTCCACCACCCTATACCTAAGATTTGGATTTTTTGCGTTAACCATACGTTTTATTAGCCATTGATCAATCTTGGAACGAACGCCCCACACCAATAACTTCAGAACGCGTGGCGAAGACTGAGGAATATATGGAGTTTGAGCTGATGGTATATGCCTAAACCGACTCAGTCCGTCAAGATCCCTTATCATTTTATCCATCAGTCGGTATCCCAACCTAAGATTTGGATGTACATTGCTACTGGCAATAAGAACATTTGCCGACATCATTATATTGATTGGCGAGAATTTTTCGTGGCTGAATAGCATTTGCTTACTATAACACAAACGCGAATTGACTATCCAGGCAAACAACTCATCATATAGTTCCAAAAATGGAACGTTATGTTGAGAAATCCGTTCAAATATAATGTCTAAATCCCCATTTATCTCTTCAAGTATTTTACTATCAACATTACTATTGGGGAGGTTTCTTATACTTTCGACATAATCATTCCTGAATTTATTTTTCCATGCAGAAAAATTCTCCTCGGTAGCTTTGGTAAAAGTATAATCCTTCAACATTACATCATTACTGAAGAACCCTTTAATCCTGCTATCCCTGCTTGTAAGCATCCGGATATTTCTTCCAGGAATTGCCTCATACATATCGCCAAACAATAATGGTGGACGAGATACTGCATCAATTACCTCCATGACTCCAAACCAAGGAGCAGCACCAACAGCCTCAGTAGCAGCCGAGTACTTAAGCATTGTCTCCTTAGGCGGGAAAAAGAGTGAGTAATCGAGAATACACTGATGGTGAGCATTTACAGCTTTCGACAATTTTCTTGCCAGCTTCGACTCATAAAAACTTTCGTTACCATAGGTAAAACACGAAATTTCCTTACCCGCAGGGATAGCACCAAGAGTCAACCGACTATCAAGACCACCACTCAACGAAACAGTTATATTAGACCATGGAGACAAAACAACCTTATGTTCCTCTCGAATAACATCCCATAACTCTTGAGCAACACTCCCCATATCCTTAAGATTAGATGATCCCATATTCTGATAAATAGAATTGTCAAACTTGGACTCTGCAATCTTCAAAGGATCAATGGAAAACTTAAGCAACTCACCTGGTAGCAAACGATTTGTATTTTTAATAAGCGTTCTACGTCCATGATTCACAAAACAAGGTCCAACGCGTCTTTGCAGTACTCCGGTTTTATCTATCTCCACCTTTTTTAAAGCGGCAAAAGGAATAAAATGAGAGGAAACAATCAATTCGTTTGGTGTCAAAGAATAATAAATAGGATAAAAACCTACTACATCGTTAGCCAAGAATATTGATTCTGATGTTACTTTTATTGCTGAAAACGACTGGGTTATGCTGAGAGGCAATGGCCAGCTATTATCAATTAATCCCAAGCATCTTCTATTATGGTCATGCAAATTCGTTGAAGGCAGATTTTTGTCGCGCAACACGCCATTTACAAATCCTGCAAAGCCAGACTCCTTTACCAGCAACTCAACATTACTGTTTGGCAATATAAAGCTCCCCACTGATAAGGTTTGAACTGAACTAACCTTTTCACCCCACAGTTCGGATAACTTTTTACAATACTCATCCACCTTGTCGATAGCTGTAGTAAAAACAAATTTTCTCATAAAGAATTATCAGTTAAATTATTCCACAACAGATTATTAAATTTACAATCCGCCAATATCAGATGCCATCTTTTTTGATAGTAACTCAGCTCCCCTGGAATTTAAGTGTATCTCATCCCTGAAGTAAATATGATCCTGAATCAGAGAACTATAATCAAGAAAATCAACATCGAACATACCCAAAAGCCGGCTAATCGTACTGTAATAATGCACTTTATAAACATTAGATATTTTTTGTTTAAACTCGGGATACATAGGCATATTGACAACAATCATTCTAGTACCATAATGCGTACATAGATTTGCTATTGAATCTAGGTAGGTACTGTACTTTTGCTCTATACCATCATAAAAAAACTTATATTTTATTGCTGCATCAATATACTCTTCAGTAAAGGAATTTACATAGATGGCAGTATCGAGACTCATAGGTTTAAACTGGCCTATATGGGAAAGATATGCACAATTATTGTTACTAAATCTAATTCTACGGGAAATAAAAAAGAAGTTCGGAAACACCCTGTCACGAAGAAATATTTCGCCATACAGCACACTATTCACACCGTAATCCTTAAGACAAGTGAAGGGTATGGGATTTTCCAAAAAACAAATCCTTGAATACAGCTCCTTTTTCCACGCATCATCCAATTGATTCAAATAGTCATCATTTACTTTTCTGGCATCATGAATACTAAACGGAATAACAACATTTTTAATACTCCTGTTTTGTTTCAGCAACTCTTTAATCTTATAGTAGGACATAAAAAGTGGTTCGCTCTCCACACTTATATTGTCGGAATGGGGAATAAACTTGGGATTTACGCCATACTGCAAAGTTGAATTGCCGGTAATAAGGGTAACCACATCATCGTTTACTCTATAGGCAGTGGTGCGAATCAAATAACTGTTCAACCAATGGGTCAATACAATAACACCTGTCGCTATTAAAAGGAACAATAGAGCTCTAACAATAAACCTCTTCATATAATTTTTTAAAAGGCTTTATAAACAAAAACGGTCTCATTTTTAGAGAAATACACAATAGCCAAAAGTGCCATCAAATACAACCCCCAGCGAACGGCTACCGGAATTTTGTCAACAGCAACAAGTTGGGTATGATTTTTCTCCATCCAATATTCGCTATACAACACAAATAAGGCAGCAACCAATGCCACTACAAACTCCTCCCTTACATTATACAACCCGTGCAACGACAGTTGCCCCACTCCTTCCAACGTAAAAATATTGGCAATAAAATTGAATCCGCTATCAACACTACCGGCAAAAAAGAAACTAAGAAATGTACTTACAAAAAAATAGACCAAAATACGACTGCCAAAAACAACAAATTTTGAAGGGAGGCGGTGTGTCAGTGTAGCGCGCCATTTACGGGTTATAAACTCATAACTTAAAACCAGCACCTGCAAAACGCCTACCACAACATAAGTCCATTTTGCACCATGCCAGATACCGATAATCATAAAGCAGACAAAAATGGAGTAGTAAGCAGATTTTTCGCCCCACTTACGGTGTTTAACCAGCAGCCTGTTATATATAAAATCGTTACACCACGACGACAAGGATATATGCCACCTACGCCAAAAGTCGCCAACGGTACGGGCAAAGAAAGGTCTGTTAAAGTTAGGCGACAATTTAATTCCAAAGACACGCGCTATACCAATTGCCATATCGGTATAACCCGAAAAATCGAAGTAGAGCTGTAAAGGTTGAAGCAAAAAAGCAATTAAAACCAATTGCCCGTTGAATGAATCAATATTCCCATGAATTTTGTTCACCATTATTGCAAATGTATCGCCAACAACAACTTTTTTAAACAAACCCCACAATACCAACCTAATACCATCTATCACTCTTGGATAGTCGAACACAAGCAGAGTCTGCAGTTGTGGAAGAAATGTGCGGTGACGCTCTATGGGACCGGCCATTAGTTTTGGAAAGAAAAGCATATACAAAGCCATATTCATAATACTGCTTTCCGGCTTATCGTTGGCTTTGTATATCAAATAGAGGTAACTTATTCCTTGAAAAGTGTAATAGGATATACCAAGCGGAATGGCCAATGACAAATAGTTGACATTGGCAGATGAAAAAA
>JBDHYT010000042.1:0-11993 GCA_039811485.1 Marinilabiliaceae bacterium
CCCGATGCCATTGTTATCTTATAGTCGCGCAGGGCGAGCGAAACACTTTGTGCATTATTCTCATCCACAAGCTGCATGCTACCCTTCGGAAGGTTAAGTTTGCTCAGTAACGAATCGTCGTCGATGCGCGCCAGGATATCAATAAGGGCATTACCCAAACCTAAAACTCTCATTGTCATTGCCATTTAAAAAATTTGAAATTTTTCTTGCAAAGATATTGCATAATTTGAAAAACAAAGCTATTTTTGCATCGCAATTGAACGAAAGACATGGTCGAAGTTCAATTCAAACAAAAATTCTCTAGTAGCTCAGTTGGTTAGAGCGGCGGACTGTTAATCCGTAGGTCGTAGGTTCAAGTCCTACCTGGAGAGCAAAGTTTAAAGTTAATATATTCTCTAGTAGCTCAGTTGGTTAGAGCGGCGGACTGTTAATCCGTAGGTCGTAGGTTCAAGTCCTACCTGGAGAGCGAAAAAATCCGGTTTTATGCCGGATTTTTTTGTTTGCACCCCTATCATCTCACCACTTAAAATCCTCATTATCTGTAATTTGAAAACAAAGAATGAAGGGTGAAGACATACTAACTTTTCATCTTACACAATACCATTGCCAATTTTAATAATCACACAGCGCAAAGGTTATCAAAGTGATTTGAACGCAAGGCGGGTAAAGTATTTTGTATGAATAAAACTACAGCACAAATGGTGCATTATTATAATAAAATTTGTACCTTTAATACATTAACAAATAAACAGCGAGGGTAACGCTATAAACTCTGCACACAGAAAAATGAGGCCAATAGACAAGTAGCAAAGTTTAACACAACGCTACCAGACGAAAAAACAGATCAACTTTACGTTGTTTTGGAAATCAAAGAAGACATTGAAAGACCAAGAGCAGACATAAAAGCACTAAACATAAAACTTTCATTGCATCCTATAAACACAGACTTGCTTAACGACCTTAAACTTGTAAAAGTTGACACAAACGACCTTATCGGACACAAAGTAACAATCACTAAAACCGACTATTCACAACCGAAATGAAAAATAATAAAGTGAGCGAACAGAAAAATGTATTAGACCTGACAAAAGGAGTTAAGAGAGTTGATACAGACCTGATTAAAACTGTTAGACTTTTTCAAAAATTGAAAGTGGAAAATTCAGCATTACTGTTAACTATTTGGTCTATTTCTCCATTCTCCTTGACTACGAATATAATGTTGTAGAAAAGTAGAAATATGGACAAGCTTACACCAGAGCAAAGAAAGAAAAATATGAAAGCCAATAAATCTTCAGGAACAAAACCTGAACTTTTATTGGCTAAGACACTTTTTGCTCGCGGACATCGTTACCGAAAAAATAATAAAACTGTTTTTGGAAAACCCGATTTAACATTTAAAAAAATCAAACTTGCGATTTTTGTTGATGGAGAATTTTGGCACGGAAAAGATTGGTTCGAGAGAAAAAATGACCACAAAACAAACCAAGATTTCTGGAATAAAAAGATTACAAGAAACATTGAAAGAGATAAAGAAGTAAATTTGGAACTTGAAAAGCAAGGTTGGACAGTTTTAAGATTTTGGGCAAAGGACATCGAGAATAAATTAGTATCTTGCACGATTAAAATAGAAAATACGATTAGGGAATTGAAAATGAATTTGAAAGAAAAAATATCGTTAGAAACGTTTGGAGACAAACAATTTAGAATTAAGTTGATAGAACCCGAAAACAACCAAGAGGCTGTTTTAACCCACTATTTGCATAATTTAAAGAATGGGGTTTCAAAATTCTATAAAAATGGTGCAGTAAAGTTCACCAAAGAAATTTTGGAATATAAATATCCAAACGAAGAAATTTCATTGCAAGTAGCTGAAGAAGCTTTGCAATACGGATTATTTGATACATTTCATGTTCCATTTCCACCAACCAACAATCCTAAATTTAAGTTTATTGATTTATTTGCCGGAATTGGAGGGTTTAGACTTGCGTTACAGAATTTAGATGGAAAGTGTGTGTTTACGAGCGAATGGGATAAAGAAGCAAAGCGAACTTACAAAGCTAACTTTGGAGAAACACCATTTGGAGACATTACAAAAGAAGAAACCAAATCATATATCCCGGATGGTTTTGATGTTCTTTGTGCAGGTTTTCCTTGTCAAGCATTCTCAATCGCTGGTAAACGAGGTGGATTTGAAGACACAAGAGGAACTCTCTTTTTTGAGGTTGCCGAAATTATCAAAAGAAAACAACCTAAAGCATTTTTTCTTGAGAATGTAAAAGGTTTAAGAAATCACGACAAAGGTAAAACCTTAACAACTATTCTTAATGTTTTAAGAGAGGATTTGGGCTATTTCGTTCCAGAACCACAAATTATAAATGCTAAAGATTTTGGAGTCCCACAAAACAGAGAGCGAATTTATATTGTTGGTTTTCATCCAAGTACTGGAATTAAAAATTTTACCTATCCAAAGGCATTAGGTAAAGAAGTAACATTTGCAGACATCAAGGAAAAAGAAGTTCCAGCAACTAAATACTATCTATCAACACAATACATACAAACTTTAGAAAACCATAAGAAAAGACACGAAAGCAAAGGAAACGGTTTTGGGTTTGAAATAATACATGACACTGGAATTGCTAATGCCGTTGTTTGTGGTGGAATGGGAAGAGAAAGAAATCTTGTAATAGACAAACGAATTAAAGATTTCACTCCAACAACTCACATAAAAGGCGAAGTAAACAGGGAAGGTATTCGTAAAATGACACCAAGAGAATGGGCAAGATTGCAAGGTTTTCCGGATAATTATCTAATTCCGGTTGCTGACGCATCCGCATATAAACAATTCGGCAACTCCGTTGCCGTACCAGCAATACAAGCAACAGCAAATGAGATTTTAAAACTTCTAAAAATTACCAAATGAAAACGATTGATAGATTTAGCCAAACTTTATTTGTGAGTTTAGGTTCTCAATTAGATATTGAGCGTTTTTTCCAATCTTCAAGAAATGAACAATTTGAAGAACTCTCAAAACCTAGAAATTTCATTTATTATCAAGTTCAAAACCTGAAAGAAGCAAGTAATCTTTGTAAAGAATTTATTAAGTTTTATAATTTAGGTAGTTCATCTTGGATTGGAGGTAGAGTTATTGATAATGATAATAACTTCATTGCTACAATTTCCTACAATGGTAGAGCTTGGGCAGGAGAAGAATATCCATGTAGAGAAATCGAATTATGATAACAGGAAACAAAGGCGAATGGAGCGAAATCTATACACTATTAAAAGTAATTGCCGACAAGAAACTTTTCGCAGGAGATAGCGATTTAAAAAAGATTGAAACACTTATTTTTCCAATCGTTAAAATCTTGCGTGATGAAACAGACAGTAGTTTTGAGTTCAGTTATGATAAAGACTTGGTTGTTGTGAAAAATGACACCAAAGAGTTTAGAATTTCCATAACAGATTTCCAAAAACAAGCTCATTTTTTACTTACAAAACTCAAAGAAAAAACAAACGCAACATTCTCAATTCCAGAAGTAGAAGCCTTCATCAATTCTTATAACAGTAAAACGATTAAAGCAAAATCAACGGTAAAAAGTGATATTCGCATTATCATTCACGACCAAAGAACAGGTACAAATCCTGAACTTGGTTTTAGTATAAAGTCACAACTTGGTGGAGCTTCTACCCTACTAAATGCAGGGAAAACGACAAATTTTATTTACAAAGTCAATAAGCTATACTTAACCGCAACACAAGTTGAGGATATTAACGCAATTGACACAAGAAGCAAAATTAAAGACCGTATAGAAGAGCTTCAAAAGCTGAAAGGAGAATTTCAATTTATCAATCCCGAAAGTTCGGTTTTTGAAAACAATTTAGTTTTAATTGATAGTGCTTTACCAAAGATAATTTCTGAAATTGTTTTTTTGTTTTTCACTTCAAATCTTTCAAAAATTTCGGACTTGGTGATGGAAATTTCAAAAATAAATCCACTCGGTTATAACTTGGAGAACAACCATCCATTTTACACTTACAAAATCAAACGTTTTCTAACAGATATTGCATTAGGAATGATGCCATCAAAAGTTTGGACAGGTGAACTTGATGCAACAGGTGGTTATTTAGTCGTGAAAGATGATGGAGAAATATTATGTTACCACATCTATAACAGAAACGAATTTGAAGATTATTTGTTTAATAATACCAAACTTGAAACTGCAAGTAGTACACGACACGAATTTGGAACTGTTTACGAACGAGATGGACAATTATACTTTAAATTGAACCTACAAATAAGATTCCTTTAAACGGAAAGAACACCACGCCTGCAAACAATAGCCAATCCCTCCTTTTGCCCAATGGGCATGAAATTAGCCCACTACTGAGCGAAACCACCTATTAGCTCTCCGAGGTTTGCATCTGTTAAGAATTTACAGAAAGAACGGTTTCTAACAAATTCGGAGCACTGCCACCCACTCCGATATATTCAATCCGTCCTCTACTTCAAATTACCAAATCTCCTCTTGGTGAGATAATTACGAACGGGGGTGTCGTACAATGTCATTACCAGCCAGGCAAAAACAACCATGGCTATGGTTCCTGCAACAATAATCCACGTAAGGGTTTCGGGTGCAGGATTGCGAGTCATGAAATAGTTGCCAAACCACCAGATGCCGACATAATGTGTCATATAGAGCGGATAGGATATATTGCCCATAAAAACACAAACTTTTTGCAGTGCACCCGACAAAACCGAACCTGCTCCCAGAGCCACTATTAGCGGGAAGTAAACCAGCACGATAAGTACTTCGGTAAGCCACCCTTTGGCAAAACCCGGCATCATAAAAGCAGCAGCAAGGAGTGCCGACAATACAATGTATCCCAGTTTATTGTTGATTATCAAGCGCGCCCGGTAAATTAATAGACCTGCCAGGAAGGAGTATGCTATCCTTATTCCACCGTGGAAAAATGTCTCACCATTCCAGCCTCCCACCAGATGACCCGAGCTATACCCTATCCAAACAATGCCTGCCGCCGCTATTGCCAACAGCAACCATAGGATTTTACGGGGAAGCCGTACCAGAACAAAGGCATAAAGGATATTGGCTACGTACTCCCAAAACAACGACCATCCCGGTGCATTCAGGCTGAAGAGGTTGAATGCCCGTGCTTCCATCACCGGGAGCGGAATCATAAGCAGTGAGCTGGCAAAAATCAGAATTAACATGGCAGCCGAAACTGTGCCTGTATGGTTGTCAAACGGATCGGCCAACAGACCAATGAGGCCCAGCACCGCACCGGCCACTACCAACGGGTGCAGACGGATAATACGGGAGATGAAAAACTCGCGAACTCCCATCTTCGATATACGGTTGTCATACGCATAAGCAATTACAAAGCCGGAGAGGCAGAAGAAAAAATCGACTGCTAAAAAACCATAACC
Source organism: Marinilabiliaceae bacterium (assembly GCA_039811485.1). GTDB lineage: Bacteria > Bacteroidota > Bacteroidia > Bacteroidales > Marinilabiliaceae > JAGPIS01. Next base: position 5,447 of record JBDHYT010000042.1, read on the forward strand.
GATGAAATTTTCCTCTATCGGAAAAATCCATTCCATAAAATGAAATACTACAACTGCCAGGGCTGCAACGCCTCTTAATCCGTCCAACACATGAAAATGCGCCTTGCTTTGCATAATGGATGCCCCCGAAGATAGACTCATAACAACTATTTTTTCACCGGTTTTCATACCGGCCTTGTTCACAATTTTCCAAAACAGAACAAAACTAACAAAAAAATAATCCCTGCCCAACCCACAAGGCTCTTTCACGACCAATCCATCCGGAATTATCAAAAAATTGGTAACTTTGCCTCAACCTGCATCAATAACACCCTGACTAACAAACTTATATATAGTTCACATGAAAGCTACCCTTCTTCTCCTGTTTTTTCTGATGATTGCCACCCTCTCCTATCCGCGTATGAGACAGCAGTACTACTGGGGCATAAAAGGCGGTGTGGCGTTACCCTCCAATATCGGTCGCAATTCGGATAATCCGGGTTTTGCCGATGTGGCAGCTGCCGGTATCAATGGAGCATTAAAAGCCGGTTGGTTTTACAATCAGCGGCTCTCGCTCTCGGTTGAGGGAAGTTATATATATTTTCCGAATAAAAGCTCATTCTGGGACGTTGGTACACGCGGCAATATTGAGGCCAACTATCAGGTTTCGGGCATATTGATATCAGGATGTTACTATATGTCCGACGAAGATTGGCGTCCATACGCAGGCATGAATTTCGGCATCAACTACATTCGCAATATGGTCAGTTTCAAATCGCGCTATGTAGGCACCGACAACGATGCATCGGTAAAATATCTGTATAGCGATTGGCGGCCAGGATTTGGTGCTGCCGTGGGCACATCGGTGAAAATAACCTCAAAAACAGAGTTTTGCATTGAGGCATCAGGCACAATTATTCCTTTTCTGAAAGAGAAAACCGTACCTATAAAGGAGGACGGCGTTATTGTGGATTATGTAACAGAAAATCCCCACGGAAACCAGAATCATTTTCTGATTACCATAGGGATTAACTTTATGCTCTAATCAGAATAAACCGTGAATTTCGGCATTTATCTTGTCCATAATCAGGCTGAGGTCGGCACGATTCTTCACAAAATCGAGACTGTCGGCATTAATAATCAACAACTTACCTTTGTCGTATCCATGAATCCAATCCTCATACCTTTCGTTTAATTTTTTCAGATAATCTAATCTGATGCTATTTTCGTAACTACGTCCCCGCATCTGAATCTTTTCTACCAGGGTAGGTACAGAGCTACGCAGATAAATAAGCAGGTCGGGTGCTTTAACGTATGAACTCATCAACTCAAAAATAGACTGGTAGTTGTCGAAGTCGCGCTTTGTCATAAGCCCCATATCGTATAGATTCGGTGCAAATATTGTGGCATCTTCATAAATGGTGCGGTCTTGAATAACCGTCTTTCCCCTTTCGTGAATCTCCCTGACAGACAAAAACCGGTTTTTCAGAAAGTAAATCTGCAGGTTGAACGACCACCGGAGCATATCATCATAAAAATCGTTTAGATATGGATTGTCATCCACCTCTGCGTAATGAGGTTCCCATCCGTAGTGGTGAGCCAGAAGCTCAGTGAGCGATGTTTTGCCGGAACCTATGTTGCCGGCTACAGCAATGTGCATATCAGTTTTAATTTAACTTTAATAACTCATCTATATACTCTCTGTTGTTCGACAGCCGTGGAACTTTATTTTGTCCTCCCACCTTGTTGCGGCTTTTCATCCAATCGAAGAACAGCCCTGGCCTTGCCACCAATAATTCGGGCATGTCGAGTGTGATGTTTTTATTCCTTTTTGCTTCGTAATCGCTGTTTAAACCCTTTAGTGCATTATCCAAAACTGTTGTAAACCGTTCTATCGACGATGGATTCACTTCAAATTCGATAAGCCACTGATGGCGTCCCTTTGTCTGGTTATCCATATAAACCGGTGCGGCAGTAAATTCCGACATTACAGCTCCTGTGGCATTGCAGGCGGCAGCCATTGCCCTCTCGGCATTATCTATCATCAGCTCTTCGCCAAAGGCATTGATAAAGTGCTTGGTGCGTCCCGATATCACTATGCGGTGCGGATATAACGAGGTGAAGCGGACGGTATCGCCAATCATATAACGCCACAGACCGGAGTTGGTGGTAATCACAACGGCATAATCTACTCCTGCAGTTACCTCCGACAATCCGTAACTAACAGGAAACGGCTTTCCTACCTCATTGAGCGGTACAAACTCATAATAGATGCCATAATCGGGCATAAGCAACATGTCGCTTCGTCCGGGCATATCCTGAATGGCAAAAAAACCTTCGGAGGCATTGTAGGTCTCCATATAATTTATCCGGCGTCCCATTATATCATTATATTGCTGACGGTAAGGACTAAAATTTATGCCTCCGTGGATGAACAACTCCAGATTGGGCCATATCTGATGAAGGTTGGTAGTGCCTGTAGCCTGCATGATATGCCGGAGCAGAATCAGAAACCAGCTGGGAACGCCGGCCAGCGAAGTCACATTCTCGTTGACGGTGGCTTTGGTTATCTTCTCCAGTTTCTCGTCCCAATCCTCAAGAAGAACAATATCGGAGCTGGGTGTGCGGATAAAATTGGACCAAAACGGCGAGTTTTCAATCAATATTGCCGATAAATCGCCAAAATAACTATCGGAGTTAAACTTATTTATCTGGTGGCTGCCGCCCAAAGTCAGGCATTTGCCCGTAAGCATGTCCGATTCCGGATTATGGTTGTTCAAATAGAGCATCACCACATCTTTTCCACCCTTAAAATGACACTCTTCAAGTGCTTCGCGGCTGACGGGTATAAACTTACTCTTGGCTGATGTTGTTCCCGACGATTTTGCAAACCAGCGGATCTCGCCCGGCCAAAGCAGGTTTTTTTCGCCCCGCTGCATTCTTTCCACATAAGGACGTATCTGGTCGTAATCGACCACAGGAACACGCTGCCTGAACATGTCGGGTGATTCGATTGATTTAAAGCCATATAACAAACCATAATCGGTATTCTGCCCCTTCTTCAGAAGTTCGGAAAGCTGTCTGTACTGAATTTCAACCGCACTATTATCGTATCCGGCAATCTGCGAAAGCCGTGATGAATTTACAAACGAGACAAGTGAATTTAAAAACGCCATACTAAAATATTATACATTGTCGCATTTGTAAATATAAAAAAATAAATGTCAAAAGAGAGGATTGATTGGCACTAAACAAAAATAGCCGGCCTGATAAAAATCAGCCGGCTACTTAATTTATTGCATATCAAATTATAAGCATTGCATCGCCATAAGTGCCAAAACGGTACTTCTCTTTGATGGCAACCTTATAGGCATTCATCACATTGTCGTAGCCACCAAAAGCACAAACAGTCATCAACAGAGTTGATAAAGGCAGATGGAAGTTGGTAATCATGGCATTGGCCACCTGAAAATCGTAGGGCGGAAAGATAAATTTGTTGGTCCAGCCGTCATAGGGTTTCACATGCCCCTGGGTAGAAACGGTGCTCTCGAGAGTGCGCATAACGGTGGTTCCAACCGCACATATACGGCGTTTGTCGTCGCGTCCCCTGTTAATAATCTGGCAGGCGGCATCTTCAACAATAATCTGCTCCGAATCCATCTTATGCTTTGTCAGATCCTCAACATCCACAGTGCGGAAGTTACCCAGGCCAACGTGGAGAGTAACCTCTGCAAAATCGATTCCCTTGATTTCCATCCTTTTCATAAGCTCGCGGCTGAAGTGCATTCCTGCCGTAGGTGCGGCAACTGCGCCTTCGTGTTTTGCATAGATGGTCTGGTAACGCTCTCTGTCCTCGGGAGTTACATCACGCTTGATAAACTTGGGGAGTGGAGTTTCGCCAAGGGCAAAAAGTGCAGTTTTAAACTCCTCATACGAACCATCGTAGAGAAAACGTAGTGTACGGCCACGCGATGTGGTGTTGTCTATAACCTCGGCCACCAATGATTCGTCTTCGCCAAAATAGAGCTTATTGCCTATTCTGATTTTGCGTGCCGGGTCAACCAAAACGTCCCAGAGCCGCTGCTCCTGGTTAAGCTCGCGCAACAGAAACACCTCTATCTCGGCACCGGTTTTCTCCTTATTGCCAAACAACCTGGCAGGGAAAACTTTGGTGTTGTTAAATACAAAAACATCCTTGTCGTCAAAATAGTCAATCACATCCTTAAAGATGCGGTGCTCAATCTTCTTCGAGTCTCTGTGAAGTACCAGCAGCCGCGATTCATCGCGGTTTGGTGTTGGGTCAAGTGCTACCAACTCCTCCGGTAGTTTATACTTAAACTTGGATAGTTTCATATTATAATTTTTTAATTCGTTTCTTAATCTGACACCCGGTAAAACCTAATTTACAACTACTTACACTATTCGGCCTCAAAGTTATGAATACCTGCCTCATAGCTTTTTATCCTCTCGAAATGTTCTCCCAGTTCGGCCAGGAATACCGCTTCACGCAATGTCCATTCGCCAATCCGTGTTCTGACGAGTTTCACTAAATGACCGCCCGAGTCGAGAGCTTCACCAATATCGCGCGCCAACGAACGTATATAGGTTCCTTTTCCGCACCTTATCCGCAGCACCACAAACGGGAGATCAAAATTCTCCACATCTATACTGTGAATCATCACCTTACGACTTTTCATCTCCACCTCTTTTCCCTGTCGTGCAATGTCGTAGGCACGTTTGCCGTTAACCCTTATTGCCGAAAAAAGTGGCGGAACTTGGTCTATCTCACCGGTAAACATCGACTTAACTACCGAAGTAACTTTCCCGGCAGTTATGTGACTATACGGATACTCTTTGTCAACTTCTGTTTCGAGGTCGAATGACGGAGTAGTAGCACCCAGCTTGATTGTGGCCACATACTCCTTCTCCTGCCCCATGAACTCTTCAATCCGTTTTGTGGCCTTGCCTGTACATACAATAACCATGCCCGTAGCCAAAGGATCGAGCGTACCGGCATGACCGACCTTTATCTTCTTAATACCAAAGTGGTTTTTTAGAAGAACCTTAATTTTATTCACCACATCAAAGGATGTCCAATGAAGCGGTTTGTTTATATAGAATATTTCGCCTGCCTGAAAATCCATCTGTCACACCTCAAGATTATAACCCATCATCATCATTATCAGAATAATACCACCCACAATAATCCTGTAGTATCCAAATAGTTTAAATCCGTATTTGGATATAAAACCAATAAAAAATTTAATGGCACCCATAGCTACCACAAACGCAACTACATTACCCACCAATAGTGTAACCATGTTTTGCGAAAGTATCTCTACACCATTGGGTTCCAAAAAGAGTTTGAGCAGTTTATAGGCTGTTGCCGCAAACATTGTAGGCACCGCCAGAAAAAACGAAAATTCGGCGGCATTGGTGCGGCTAAGCTTTTGGGCCATACCTCCAACAATTGTGGCCATCGAGCGCGATACTCCGGGTATCATCGCAATGGTTTGAAACAGACCAATTCTGAAAGCCTTCTTTTCGGTAATCTCCTGTTTAACATCGACTTTACTAAACAACTTATCGACAAAGAGCATCAGCACACCACCAAGAACAAGCATAACAGCCACTACTCCAACACTCTCCAACAGATTGTCGATCTGGTCGCTAAACAGAAAACCAAGTACGGCAGCAGGAATAAAAGCAACAATAAGCTTCCAGTAAAAATCGTATTTATCAATTATGCGGCCGAAAACCAGGGCTACTTTTCCCAAAAGTGACAATCCGTTGAGCTTCTCGTCGAATATTTGCCCCGGATTAACCTTGAAAAATCTTTTCCAGTATAAAACCACCACCGACAAAATAGCACCAAACTGAATGATGACGGTAAATGCCTTCACAAAGTCGGTACTCTCCACACCCAAAAGCTGTTGGGTGATAATCATGTGACCGGTAGAAGAAACAGGAAGAAACTCGGTGAGTCCTTCAACAATAGCTATAATTATAGTTTGTAATAATGTCATTTAAAAGGTTTTAGCAAATTACTTATCCTCCTTGGGTTTTTTCATGATGGCATATATCTCAAAAATAAAGCCAAAAAGCACCACTATTGGAGCAAGGGTAATTCTTCTGAAACTGTAAATCTCCTGATTGAACACATTTGGATCCTCACTTCTGCCACCCATCATCAGAAAAAATCCAATGAGAATTATTGCAAATCCAATGGCAAGAAGCAGATAATTCTCCTTGCTAAGGGCAAACTGAAACCTTGGTTCATTCTCTTTTTTAGCCATAACAATATATTTAAATATACAAGTCTTCTGTTTTGAGATTTAAGTACTTACGCACTGCAAAGAATGTTGATATCCAGGTGATGAAAACTCCAACAACAAACACCATCAGAAAGAGTACAACAATCATGGTTATATTCTGGAAGCTTACCAATCCCGAAAGTTCGCGGGTTGAAAGATAGATGATTGCAGAAAGAATAATATTGGCAATCACCGCACCTGCAAGTCCCTGCATGATACTGTGTACCAACAGCGGACGGCGGATAAATGATGCA
>JBDHYT010000043.1:0-11914 GCA_039811485.1 Marinilabiliaceae bacterium
TGGTTCCGCTTTGTTCAAATTCCTTAAGCTGAAACTCACTTTTATCAACCAAAAAATTCAGAACATAAGATTGACCATTTATTAACACATCAGAAAAAAGTCCCCTGAAATCGAACAAGCCGGTGAATCCTCCACCTTGTTCCAAAAACAGAAAGACTGGATCTTCCTTCTTGAATTCTATGACATTATATTTTTCCACTCCAAACTTATTGAGAGCCTGACGAACAACAACAACCTGATAAAAATCGGTGGTGGAATGATTTTCGTCGAAACCCAGCATAAACTTAACAAATGCCTTAGGTTCACCATTTCCAATTTTCCGAATCTCGGTAATGGTATCGGCTTTGCTTACAGGCACCTTTACAGGAATGACGGTGCGTGAGCGCAGAACCCCTTCACGATCAGCAAACACTTGAATATCAAGAGTATCGCCATAATCGACCTTAAGAGCAGGCCATTCCCCCTGCACGGTATCAGACGGGAAAGCCTGATTGAGAATTATAGAGCCATTGCGCCGCAACACAAAAGAGCCTCCTTTAATCTGACCGTAACTCTCTTTGGATGTAATGGTAACACTTTTGCTCAAATGCAGCGTGAACGTACTATCGGGATATATAAACGAATAAATTACGGCCGCTTCATCCTGCGTATCGATATTGATATGAATCTCCTTTTCGCACGAAATAAAAAACAGTACAACCAAAAACCACAACAATCTCATAACTTCAAAATTTAATTGTTACCCGCGCATAAGGCAAAGCTATTGGGAACAGACTATATTGCTTCAACACCCTCACAGGTTTGCCTGTTTTTGAATCCTCTTTTTCGCCAAAATAGAGGAAGAACGGATTTTGCCTGCTATAAGCATTATAAACTCCAAAACTCCATACACGGGTTCCCCATGACTTTTGGCTGACAAAATTAACCCCCATGTCAAGGCGATGAACGCTTGCCATACGAAAGCTATTGCGCTCTCCTGCAATATCATACCCTCCACCATTAGACTCTCCTGGTTGGGTTGGAAGATCGGGGCTGTAATATTTGCTTGTCGATAGCGTTACCGGATATCCCGTGCCATAAATCCAGTTGAATGAAAAATCTACGCCATTACTGAATTTATATGTACCAAACAACGATGCGTCATGCAATCTGTCATAATTGGCGGGGAATGACTTGCCATTATTCACCTCCTTAAATGTATTCATCGACTTGCTGAGGGTATAAGCCAGCCATCCTGCCCATCGGCCTACTTTTTTATGAAAAAAAACCTCGGCACCAATATAATCGCCTTCTCCAGCAACAAGCCGTGATGCCCAATCACTATCATAACCAAAAAGTCCGTTGCTCTCACGGTATGTCAAAATATTATGCTGCCTTTTATAATACCCTTCCAGCGAAAGGTTGGTGGCTTTATTGATTTCCCACTCAAGTCCTGCCGCCCACTGTATTGAGCGAAGCGGAGCAATATTACCCGACACTGGCAACCACATATCTGATGGAAGCATAATAGAAGAGTTACGCACCAAGTGAACATACTGGGTCATGTGGGTGTAGGCTGCTTTAACCGACAAGTTGTCGCGCAAAAGGTAGAGTAGCGACACTCTGGGCTCAACGGATCCATAAACGGTCGCTCCGGCATCCATGGCAGAAAAATGGACACCAAGATTCATCTTCACCGTAGCGCCTAACGAAAAGTCATCTTCAAAATATGCATGATACTCGGGACGGAAGAATTTGGCCGCACCAACGGTCGTATCCCTGACAACCTCGCTCATTGAGCCTGACTGAACAACATCGATACCGGGATAAAACTCATGATAAATACCTCCGACACCAAACCTGATATGATGACTCGACGATGGAAAATAGTCGAAATCGGCCTTGACACCTCTGTCGCGGATACCGCTATAGTAACGCTGTTTGAACTCGGATAGTTGAAGATCCTTATAGTTATTCAGTATTTGATCGACATAAAAACGGAAATTGCTATACAGAAGAGTAAAATTGACAAACATCTTATTGCCAAACACATGATTCCACCTGGCCGAGACCACCTGACTCCCCCATCCCGATCCGTTTTCGTCGTGCACAGCCACATCGTGTAGTGCCGACGATTCCTTGTCGGAGAGCGAGACTGTGCGGTAATTAAAATATGTATCGTACTCATCCGTACCACTAAAAACACTCAGATATACCCTGTCGCGATTGGAAAATATAAAGTTGAATTTACCATTTACATCATAGAAATAGTATTTCATCTTCTCATCCCTGCTTAACTGAAGAGGTGACGAAAATAAATCGAGGTAGGTACGGCGTCCGGAAAGGTAAAAAGATGACACATCCTTTTTTATGGGTCCTTCGACCGACAACCGCGAGGAAAGCAGCCCGAAGCTGGCAGTGCCATGATAATCGTCCATATCGCCCTCTTTAAGCCGTATGTCGAGCACCGACGATAACCGTCCACCGTATCGTGCAGGGAAGCCACTTTTGGTCATGGTCACCTTATTGATGGCATCGGCATTGAACACCGAGAAAAAGCCAAGCATGTGACTCACATTATATATAGGCACATCATCGAGTAGTATCATATTCTCGTCGGCACCACCTCCACGAACATAGAAGCCGCCTGCACCTTCGTTTCCACTCTGCACGCCCGGAGCAAGTTGAAGAGTTTTAATAACATCCACCTCACCCATAAACGACGGGACGCTCTGAATCTGTTCTACGGGAATATCCACAAAACCGGTGGCGGTACTCTGAACCTTGCCTGGCTTGCGTGTTCCCAGAATATCAATCTGTTCGATATCAATGGTCGATTTCAGATAAAAGTCAACCACGGTATCTTTCTCAAGGAAGATACTTTTAGAATGCGTCTGACACCCAACAAATGAACAGAAAAGGCTCACCTCGCCCTCGGGAAGGGTAAGGCTATAGAATCCGAAGTTATTGCTATTCTGCCCTGTAAGAAGAAACGGCTCATAAATATTGGCACCTATAAGCACCTCGCCCGAAGCTCCATCGCGAACAAAGCCCTTTACGACATAGCGTTTTGCACCACCAGCCTGAGGTTCAATAATAACTTTATTGCCTTTAACGATATATGATGCAGGGCATAACCTGAACAGCTGGTCGAGTAAACTTCTAAGCGACATCGAACCGGCAGCAATATCGTTACTCTTATTTAGGCATATCCTATTGCTATAGCTAAACACCACACCAGCTTGTTGCGAAATATCATTAAGGATATCTACAGTGGATAGACGCCCATTACTTATGACGACACGCCTGGCGAGGATATCCTGCACCTGCCCCGAAACAGGCAGAGATAAAATGGTTAGCAGGAAATAAATTATCAGAATTGAGAAACCATTAATACAAGAAGTCCCATCACTTTTAGCCAGCGGGACATCGGATGTCGTGCGTGCAAAAGTAATGGGGCTGCTAAGTGTATCAATAGTTGGGGTTGACATTAAACGATTTTGGATTCACCCCGAAATTAATCAGATATGTCCAAATATCCACCATCAAACTCTATTTTTTTACCAAAATGAATCGAAAGCTCTGAAACAACCTCATCAAGCGACTGATGATCAAAACTAGTTGTCACCCGCACGGTGTCGTCTCTGCCTATATCTTTACGTATTTTCTTTATTTGCGGATAGAAACGCATCAGTTGCGAACACACCTCGTCGATTGTTGCACTTCGCAGCACAATTAATCCACCAATCCAGGTATTGGCACTCTCCGAATCATACTGTTCCACAGATATCCGTCCATTTTCGAGAATACCCCGTTCGCCACGGGTCATCACCACTTTTTGATTATCATTACCAAACTCCACATGTCCGTCGGTTACTTCAACCACTACCCTGTCACGGCCTTTTATATTCTCGATTACAAAGGCAGTACCAAGTACTTTCACTTCCGATTTATTGAGCTTTACAATAAATGGACGTTTTTTATCCCTGGCAACCTGAAAATAGGCAATACCATTTAGTTGAACCAACCTCTTGGTTTCAGATATATTGTAACGGATTTCGGTATTGGCGTTAAGCACCACCATACTGCTATCCTCAAGGTAGAGCGAATCGACACTTGCGGCCACCACACCCGACCAGCCAATCCCCCTGCTACTACCAAGATAGTAATAACCCAGACCGGCTAAAATCATTAGAGGCAGCAACACGGCAGCAATCCGCTGCAGACTACGAATAAGCAGGCTGTTGCCCTGAGGTCTGGAATGAAAGTGTTTTTGTCTGAAACGCTCCCATTCACCGTCGCTACTCTCGCTTATCCTATATGCGGTCTCTAATGACGGCATTTTCTCCCAAGCCTCCTTAAGTGCTTGAAATGCATCACCCAATTGAGGATTGGTACTGCATTTGCTTCGAAACCGAGCCTCTTCCTCAGGGCTTAACGCTCCTGAAAGCATACGCACAATTTCACTCTCCATATCAGCATCTATCAGACTCATCATTTTTTTATTTATGGTCATCTAAAGATATTAATGAAATGAAATGCCACTAAAAAAATTGGGATGAGGAATTGGTTCAATCTCTTTTTCTGACTCATAGCAACTGATATCCTCGGCAGGTTGTTGCATTGCCTGACTGACTCCAGAAGTCTCATTCAATCCTTCTTCAACATTTCCAAAGAGTTGCGCTAAAAGTTGAAATATAAATTCCATAGCTTATAGTTTTGTTACATTACTATGACAGATATCTTCGTTTAAACACGTATTCAATTCTTCTGATTTTTCAGATTTATTGAAAAATAAGTAATACTTAACGAGCGTCATTATAGTTTCTATTTCCGAAGTACAAATAAATGCCAGACAATCAAAGCAATAACCGGCAACAAATCGGCCAGTTGTTCGCGTAGTGTTTTCAAAGCCTTAGATATTTGTGTTTCAACGGTTCTTTTCGATAGACTAAGCATTTCGGCAATCTCGGCATTTGAAAGACCTTCAAACCTACTCATCTCAAAAATGCGTTTGCACTGTGCCGGCAGTGCACCAACGGCACCAACTATGCGGTTTTCTGTTTCTGCCTCTTCCATCAAATTATCGCCATCGTCGATATCGCCTGCAGAGTGTTGCAATATAATATCGTGATGCCGCTGTTTAATCTGAATACTCTTCAGCTCATTGAGAGAACGATTGCGGACGGACTGATACAGAAACGATTTAAGTGACACTTTTATCTCAAGAGTATCTCGTTGTTCATAGATGCGCGTAAAAACGGTTTGCACAATATCACGTGCCAAATCCTCATCTTTCACAATTTTATATGCAAAGATGGTCAACACGCTAAAGTACTTTTTGAAAATTGCATGGAAAGCAGACTCGCGTCCTTCGCGCAGCTGCTTTACAATTAGCATATCGTCGATTTCAACACCCATTTTCACAACTAATAATATCACAAAAATAGCAATAATAAAATACCCTGAAAGAGATAGAGTGCACCAATAACTAAAAATAGGCGGTGTAACAGCCAATTGTGCAGATAAATTCCAGAAACAGGACATTCACAATAAACACATTATGCTTCACATCCATTTTATCGACGTTTTTTTTACAATAGATGTTGCAGACAATAACTTTTTGTATATCTTTGCACCGTCTTTAAAAACAAGAGACAAATCGGGATGTGGCTCAGCTTGGTAGAGTACTCGTCTGGGGGGCGAGGGGTCGCAGGTTCAAATCCTGTCATCCCGACAAAAAAAGAGGGTTAGTACGAAAGTGCTAACCCTTTTTTGTTTAATATTGCTAATGGCTGATTGCTAATGGCTAATGGCTGATTGCTAATGGCTGATTGCTACTAGCTGATTGCTACTAGCTGATTGCTACTAGCTGATTGCTAATGGCTGATTGCTACTAGCTGATAGCTACTAGCTGATAGCTAATGGCTGACAGCTAATGGATGATAGCTGACAGCTAATGGATGATAGCTAAGAACTTAACCGTCAACGCTTCTATGTCTGACGACGATAGAAGGTTGACGATATGAAGGTTGATGACTCCCCGACTCCGAGACTCCGGAACCTATGACTCCTTAATACACCTTCAGTTTTGTTTCACCTGTAAGTACAGCAAGGGCATTTTCGGCCAGTGCCCTCATCTCATCTTCGCCAGGCATTATAACTACGGGTGCAATAAAGCCAGTCATCTCTTTAATCTGGTCGCAAAGTTTCTTATCGTGTGCTATTCCGCCGGTAATAATAATTGCATCTACCCTACCGCAAAGCACCGCTGCTGCACTACCTATCGACTTGGCAATCTGAAAGCCCATTGCGCGAAGAATAAGTGCAGCATGTGCATCGCCATTTTTGCCTCTCTCTTCAAGTTCGGATGCCATATTGGTTCCTGTATGTGCAATTAGTCCGCCCTTACCGTTAATCATTTTTTTAATCTCCTGCTGGGTATATTTACCCGAGAAGCAAAGATCCACCAGTCCTCCAGTGGGTAAGGTTCCGGCGCGCTCGGGCGAGAAAGGGCCATATCCGTCAAGGGCATTATTAACATCAATAACCTTCCCCAACCTATGTACTCCTATTGATATACCGCCTCCAAGATGAGCCACAATAAGATTCATCTCTTCGTAATTTCTGTCGAGTGACTTGGCGTAATTTTTGGCCACCATTTTTTGGTTGAGTGCATGAAATATACTGCGACGGGGCATTTCAGGCAGGCCGGATATGCGGGCTTCGGGAATAAGCTCATCAACCACTACCGGATCGGCAATAAATGCACGCGCTCCTACTATGCTTCGGGCAATATCATCGGCTATAAGACCGCCAAGATTACTGGCATGTTCGCCCTGTTTGCTCTCTCGGAGATCTTTCTTCAGTTCCTCTGTAACCTCATATACACCCGACTCGATGGGGCGCACCAGGCCGCCACGACCTACTACGGCACTGATATTCTCAATATCGATATCAGCCTGCACCAACTCACTAAGTATTATCTCTTTACGAAACTCATACTGACTTGCAATATTATCATAATGAGCCAATTGCTCTGTTGAGTGGCGGATAGTCTTTAAGAACACAGAATTACGTCCTTCAAAAACAGCAACTTTGGTGGATGTTGATCCCGGATTTATTACTAAGATTTTATACTCTTCCATATTTTTTCTGATTAGCGTAAAGGCTTTTAAGATTGATTAACATTGCGAAAGTATTATTTACTTCTCTTTCTACTAATGAGAAATATCATCAACACCACTAACGCAATCATTAATATTAAGTTTGCAAGGAAGAGTAAAAAAAAGTGCATAAAAAAAGGCTGCCATTTTAGTGACAGCCTGATGTTTTTTCTATCCCATTATGCCAGAGAGGCCAGCAGGATACTAAAGAATTTCGACTCTTCGGAGTCGCTTCGCGAAGTAAGTACAATAGGAGCCGATGCACCAAGAATAACACTGGCGGCTCTTGCTTTTGCAAAGAAAACAAGGGTTTTGTACAATACATTGCCAACCTCAATATCGGGCATCAACAGAAGATCAGTATCGCCTGCCACTTCACTTTTAATTCCTTTATGCTGGGCACTTTCGGCACTTATAGCATTATCGAAAGCCAGCGGACCATCAATAACGCAGTTACGAATCTGGTCGCGCTGATTCATCTTCGACAGGAGTGCCGCATCGAGCGTTGCCTGCATATTTTCATTCACAATCTCGATGGCTCCAAGCACTGCAACTTTGGGCTTCTCAATTCCTATTTTGTTGAGATAGGCAACCGAATTGTTGATAATTGCAATCTTATCCTGCAAGTTTGGCGCAATATTCATTGCAACGTCAGTAACGGCTATCAGTTTATGGTAAGTTTCAACTTCAAACATGGCAAAATGCGACAACAATTTACCACTTCTCAATCCCCACTCCTTGTTGAGTACCCCTCTAAGAAGATCGGGCGTAGCCACCTTTCCCTTCATCAGGATGTCGGCCTTACGGTCGTGCACCATTCTCACAGCAATTTCTACTGCTTTGATTGGATCCGGCTCCTCAACAAATTCTGCACCTGTAAAATCGAGCCCTTTGGCTGCAATAATCTTGTCGGTGGCGGTGCGCGAACCAACAAGAACCGGTTTTATGAACCCCTCCCTGAAAGCTGCATGAACAGCCTCCAGAGAGTTTTCATCCTGGGAAACGGCAAGAGCAAGTGTACGGCAAACATTTTTTTGCCGTATTAGCTCTTGCAGATCAGACAATTTATTAAACATACCTCTTCCATTTTATGTTTGTGAATAATTATCTGTTAACCAATGCCTCCACAATTTCTTTTGTATCCTGGGCTATAACCAACTCTTCATTGGTTGGCACAACCAACACGGTTGTTCTGCCCTTGCTAATTTTCCCTTCATCACCAATAGTTGCATCGTTGACTGCATCATCAATCTCCACTCCAAGATACTCCAGATCACGGCATATTCCGCGGCGCACCATAAAGCTGTTCTCACCTATGCCACCGGTAAAAATCACTGCATCAACACCACCCATTGCAGCTGCGTAGGCACCAATGTATTTGCGCACCCTATAGCAAAACATATCGAGAGCCAGTTGTGAATCAGCATTGCCATCGCCGGCCGAACGAATTATTTCGCGCATGTCGGACGAGACGCCTGTTATACCAAGTAAACCGCTCTGCTTATTGAAAAGCACTGATGCAGAACGGGTTCCAATCATCTCCTTATCCATGATAAAGGTAACGGCACCCATATCAATATCGCCGGCACGAGTCCCCATCACAAGTCCTTCAACAGGAGTAAAGCCCATTGATGTATCGACCGATATACCATTTTTGATGGCACATACCGAGGCACCATTGCCAAGGTGACAAACTATATATTTCTGATTCTCAATATCTTTACCCAGTATTTCGGCAGCCCTTTTTGAAACATAACGATGGCTGGTGCCATGTAAACCATAACGGCGGATACCATATTTTTTGTAAAGCGACATTGGAATACCATACATATAGGCGTGCTTAGGCATGGTTTGGTGAAACGCCGTGTCGAACACACCCACCTGAGGCACGCTTGGCAGCAGCTGTGTTATGGCATCTATTCCCTTTAGGTTTGGCGGGTTATGAAGAGGGGCAAGCTCTATACACTCTTCCATCTTGCGTATTACGTCGGCCGAGATGTAAACGCTCGAATTAAACTCTTCGCCGCCATGCACCACGCGGTGCCCAACGGCATCAATCTCATCGAGCGAAGTCAGACAACCATGATTATTGCTAACCAAAACACCAAGTATATAATCGATGGCACTTGTATGATCCAGTATCTCGCCCTCGAGCAGAACCTTTGTGCCATTCTCTTTTTCGTGCTTTAAAAATGATCCGTGCAGTCCTATTTTTTCAACTACCCCCTTGGCCTGAACATTCCATTGCTCATTGTCGAAAGAAAAGAGCTGGTATTTGGCCGAAGAACTTCCGCAGTTTAAAACCAATATCTTCATGTTATTATCTTTTATTTAAGAATCGCTTCAATAAAACTAAAACCATCAATAGCGATTCAACAATACGAGTCAATTATTTTCCAACTATATGTTCGGCATGAAGTTTTCGTCCTTCATTATCGTACCGGTAGAAGCCTACGCCACTTACTTTGCCAAGTCGTTTGGCACGCACTAGCCGTTTGATGAGTGGTGATGGTTTGAATTTGATGTCGCCAAACTCTTCATAAAGGTTCTCCATCCATCGTTGCACCTTTTCGAGGCCAACAATATCGGCCGATTGGAAAGGGCCAAAACGCATTCCCAAACCAACCTCCATTGTTTTGTCAATATCCTCAATGTTGGATACACCCTCAAGCAGAGTGGCACAAGCCTCGTTGAGCAGGGCTACAAACAGGCGCACACTCACTAATCCGGCCGACTCTTCAACCGATATTACCTCGCGGTTAATCAGTTTCACAAACATACAGACACGGCTAAACACCTCATCTGTGGTATAGAGGCCTTTCACCACCTCAATAATTCTTGCCTCGGGTGATGTAACAAAGAAATGGAGGCTTACACATCTGTCGGGGAACTGCAATTCGGAGGCAAGCTCGGTAATGATGATGGTGGTAGCGTTGGTTGCAATAATTGCATCGCGATGCACCACCTCCTCGACCTTGCGAAACACCTCCTTACGAGTCTCGATGCTTCTCATTCCGGTTTTATCGTCGGCACGAATTGCCTCAATAACAAAATCGCAATGTGCAAGCGACGAGTAGTCCATCGATCCTTTTATCCGCGACATGATTGCACGTTTCTCACCTGCCGTCAAACCCCAGTTTTCAATTCTCAAATCCAACTCTTTGCCTATATTCTCAATGGCACTGTCGATCCGCTCCTGACTAAGCTCAATAAACACCACCTCAATACCATGCCAGGCGGCAATACGGGCAATGTTTTGTCCCTCTTTGCCACATCCCACGACACCAATTTTTGAAAAGAGCGTCTTCACCTTTTTTTCCTGACTTAATGCGTACCCTTCAATGGGTTCTACAAGAATTTCAGCCATTTCTAAATATCTATTTTTTAAGTAAATATTGATTACCTGTAAATCAAAAAAGGAATCAGCCGGCAAATGCGGCTGACCATAACATTACATTCCTGCTGCCTGACAAGCAGTGATAGCAACAAGATTGACAATATCGCTAACCGAGCATCCTCTCGACAGATCGTTGATTGGAGCCGCCATGCCCTGCAATATTGGCCCCACTGCTTCGGCACCGGCCATGCGTTGAACAAGCTTGTAGGCAATATTACCTGTCTCCAATGTTGGGAATACCAGAACATTGGCATGACCTGCAATCTTACTTCCGGGAGCCTTCTTGCTGCCTATTGAAGGAATTATGGCTGCATCCGACTGCAACTCACCATCAATCATCATATCCGGAGCCATTTTTTGAGCAAGGGCCGTGGCCTCCACAACTTTATCGACCATCTCGTGCTTGGCACTTCCTTTGGTTGAGAAACTCAACATTGCAATACGCGGTTCAAAACCTACAATGGCTCGTGTTGTTTTGCCGGTAGCTACGGCAATCTCCGCCAGCTCTGATGCTGTGGGATTGGGATGAACTGCACAGTCGGCAAAAACCATAAGTCCCTCTTCACCAAACGAATGATCTTTAAGAAACATTAGAAAGGCACCCGAAACGACACTAATGCCTGGAAGAGTTTTAACAATCTGAAAGGCTGGGCGAAGCACATCGCCAGTAGCATTTTCGGCACCGGCCACTTCACCATCGGCATCACCGGCCTTTATCATAAGAGTAGCAAGATAGAGCGGATCTTCAACCAACCTGGAGGCCTGCTCCTCGGTCATCCCTTTGCTTTTGCGGATGCTGAGAAGAAGATTGCGATACTCTTCTTTTTTGGCATGGGCTGCAGGATCGATAATTGTGGCACCACCGATATGGGTTAGCCCAAATTGAGATGCCAACTCGTTAATACGGGCAGGATTACCAATAAGAGCTACCTCTGCAAACCCCTCTTTCAGAATAATGTCGGCAGCTTTAAGCGTTCTCTCCTCGTAGGCTTCGGGCAGTACGATACATTTTTTATTCTGACGTGCACGCTCCTTCAGCTTTTCAATAAACTCCATATTATCAAATATTTTAATTTTCAGGCATTGCAAAATAAAGCCATTTTATACTGCAAATAAATGCCATTTATCAGTTAACAAAAAATTAGAAATTCAGCAATAAAATGGATTAGGTTTGACGGCAGTGTCAATTGATAAACAAAATGACGGATACTACTTAAAATTGAATCACAACAAACAATCTATCAAAATGTTACACAAGTAACAACTACCCCAATAATCATACAAAATAACATGAAATAATAGGAAAGAAAAAATAAAAGAGAAGATGATTACATAAGTACACCTTAAAAGAATTACAAAACATATTAATAAA
>JBDHYT010000044.1:0-11635 GCA_039811485.1 Marinilabiliaceae bacterium
GCATTATTCCTCCGCCGCCAAACACTGTACGGCCCGATTTTGTGGTATATTTCTCGGCCTCATTAAATTTCACGCTATCCTGTTGAAAAAACTCACCTTTGTCGTAACGGTGGATTATATCTTCATAATAATCCTTACTCCCTTTAGTATAAGGTTTCTGGATGCATCTGCCGCTTGGAGTGTGATATCGTGCAACGGTAAGGCGCAGGGCAGATCCGTCGGGAAGTGGAATTTGCTGCTGTACAAGGCCTTTACCAAATGATCGGCGGCCAATAACCACACCTCGGTCGTTATCCTGAATGGCTCCGGCAAAAATTTCGCTGGCCGAAGCCGAAAACTCGTCAATAAGAACAATCAGTTTTACATCCTGGCAACTACCTGCTCCATTGGCTCTTACATCCTGTCGGGGTTGTGAGCGGCCTTCGGTATATACAATCAAGTCGTTCTTCTGCAAAAATTCGTTACACATTCTGATTACAGCATCAAGCAGGCCTCCGGAGTTGCCCCTGAAGTCCATGATTACCTGCCGGCATCCTTGCGACTTGAGTTTGGCAAGAGCCATAATCATCTCATCGTAAGTGGTTTGAGCAAACCTGTCAATCTTTATATATCCCGTTTTACTGTCAACCATATACGACACATCCACGCTATAGACAGGTATCAGACCTCTAACTATTTCGAAATCAAGCTTCTGATTTCCACGGAGAATCTTCACCTTAACCTTGGTACCCATCTCACCACGTAACTGCTTCATCACCTTATCGGTAGAGATTTTGATGCCGGCAATGGTAGAGTCATTAACAGCAACGATACGGTCGCCGGGCAATATTCCGAGCTTTGCCGAAGGTCCGCCTGAGATAACGCTTATCACCATCACAGTATCGTTTTGCATACTGAACTGCACACCAATGCCGCCGAAATTTCCTTCCAGCTCCTCGTTAACCTGCTGAAGATCTTTGGCCGGGATATAGACGCTGTGCGGATCGAGCTTCTCGAGAAGTTGGGGAATCACATCCTCAACAATTTGCGAAGTATTGACCGTATCCACATACTCCGATGAAATTAGATTGATAAGGGTTGTAAGTTTATTGTTCTGCGGATAGATAAGCATCGAAGGATTGGTTGTTGACGACCTTCCCGATGCACCAATAGATTTTCCTATAAGAACTCCTACGGCAAGCAGAACTCCAAACAATATAGGAAGTATTATTTTAAACCGGTTACTCATAAAACTGTATATATTAGAAACATAAATTTATTCAATTAAGACTACGAATAGGTATGGTTTGATTTAAAATTATGGGCAGTCGCATGGTTTTGCAGGTGCCTTACGTTTATAGTAGGTCTTGGGATGTTTGTTGGCTGTCCTCCGCTGTGTCTGACATGAAGAACCCACAAGAAAAACCGTACTGGCAATTATCAGCAATATTGTTCTGAAACTAACTCTTCTCCTCATCATCTCTCTTTTCAGTGGACTATATTTGTTTTAATTCATAATAAAAGTTCTATCAATCTTCGATTTGTTGCACGTCAATGTTGGCTCTTACAAGCAGGTCGATGCCATCGCCATTATGGTAACGGTCGGCAAAGACAACCCTTTTGATGCCTGCCTGAATAATCAGTTTGGCGCACTCGATACATGGCGATGCCGTGATATAGATTGTTGCACCATTTGAGCTGTTGTTGCTGCAAGCTACCTTAGTAATTGCATTGGCCTCGGCATGAAGCACATACGACTTGGTGACACCTCCCTCATCCTCGCACTCATTTTCAAACCCCGACGGAGTTCCGTTATATCCATCGCTGATAATCATCTTGTCCTTTACCATCAGGGCTCCAACCTGGCGGCGTTTGCAGTACGAGTTTTGCGCCCATATACGCGCCATTGCCAAATAACGTTTGTCCAACAAAAATTGTTTGTTGTCTGATTGTTCTGAGTATATAGCCATAATAATCAATCGTTTCGCAAAAGTAATAAATAATCTGCCCACGTAGTGGCCATAGAGTGCGTTAATATTAAGTTAATACCATAAATGTAGGGTTCTGTTTTTTAATGTTATCGAATGGCGAATCAACATTAAGTTTATCGAGAATCATTGGAGCAAACGATTTTACAGGCTCATAAAGATAGGATTGTGCCACCTTATCGCTATCAATGAGCAACTTCTCTTTGTCGAAAAACGAAACGATATTAACGAATATGCTGATCAGAAACACCATTTTTAAAGATGCAAAAAGAGCTCCTGCGATTCTGTTGAATATGCTGAGAGGCAATTTATCGATTATGCTGTCGAGTGCTTTAGCGGCAAAATGTATGCCGATGGAGATAATCAGAAAAAGCAGGATGAAAGCTACAATAACTGCATACTTAAATTCATATATTCCGTTTATCCACCCTCCTACCTGATGACAAAACAGAACTGCCACAACCAGGCCGAGCAGGATGGCCAATACCGAAGCCAACTCAACCACAAAACCGTTGATAAAACCTTTGATAAGGACAAATATCAGAATAAGGCCAACGACAATATCAAAAGCAGTCATGAAATAAAAAATAACGATCAATCTGCTAATATAATATCTTGGTATGTCAACACAAAAATTTATTAACAAAAAAATATAAAAGCGTGGCAGTAAGACAAAAATTTTGCCTGCAACCCGAAATTTCACTATTTTACAACTATAATTGTTTTATCATGATATTTCTGACATTAGATTTCACACTGCCGCTGACAAATCCGGTGCTAAAGTTTTTAATCATACTGCTGATTATTCTCTTTGCCCCTATCATACTGAACCGGATACGGATTCCGCATATACTGGGTCTTATCATTGCCGGTGCGGTTATAGGGCCACACGGCTTCAATCTTTTGCTGCGCGACAGCAGTATCATTCTCTCCGGAACAGCCGGATTGCTATATATAATGTTTTTGGCCGGGTTAGAGATCGACCTCAACGAATTTAAAAAAAACAGTCTCAAAAGTCTGACCTTTGGTATGTTAACATTCACCATACCAATGACAATAGGTATTGTGGCCGGATTCTATGTGCTGAAACTGTCGATGATGACATCAGTTTTGCTTGCAAGCATGTTTGCTTCACACACACTTATTGCCTATCCCATTATCAGTAAATTGGGTATCACCAACAACAGGGCAGTAAATATTACTGTAGGCGGTACAATGATTACCGACACACTGGCTCTGCTGGTACTTGCCGTCATTGTGGGCATGACCCGGGGAGAGGTGGATAGTGCATTCTGGACCAAGCTCTCAATCTCTCTATTGCTCTTTGGATTCACCATTATGTTCCTATTCCCAATTCTGGCCCGGTGGTTTTTTAAACACTACAGCGATAGTTTGTCACAGTACATTTTCGTCCTTTCGATGGTTTTCTTAGGTGCAGTGCTTGCCGAAGCAGCAGGTATTGAGGCAATTATAGGTGCGTTCCTGGCCGGGCTTGCACTCAACCGACTGATACCGTCGGCATCGCCACTGATGAACCGGGTTGAATTTATAGGCAATGCCATCTTTATTCCGTTTTTTCTGATAGGTGTAGGAATGCTCATCGATTTCAGGGTATTTTTCAACGATATAAACACTCTGTTTGTTGCCGCTGTGATGACAATAGTTGCCACTTTAGCCAAATATCTGGCTGCCTGGTTAACCCAGAAAACATTCAGATTCAGTAATGACGAACGCAGAATCGTATTTGGACTCAGTAACGCACAGGCTGCGGCCACACTGGCAGCAGTTTTAGTGGGCTACAATATCATTCTGGGTTACGATGATGCAGGCGAGCCGATAAGGCTGCTCAACGACAGCATACTGAACGGCACAATCGTTATGATACTTATAACCTGCTCAATAGCCACTTTTGCAACACAAAGGGCGGCACACAATATATCGCTTCTTGAAAATGCACCAACCGATAACACAGAACAAAAAACCGGAGAGAGGATACTAATTCCTGTCCGGAACCCCGAAACCATCGAGGATCTGATTCAGCTTGCAATTGTACTAAAAACAAAGGGCAGAAGCAGTAACTTCTTTGCCCTCAATATCATCAACAATAGCGGGAATGAGGCCGTTTCGGAGGCAGCATCTAAAAAACTGCTTGATAAGGCAGCCGGCATTGCATCAGCGGCCGACATAAACCTCAACACACTAATGCGTTACGATGTGAATTACACCAACGGGATTCTTAGTGTCATCAAGGAGAACAACATTACCGACCTTATATTAGGGCTTCATCAGAAAAAGGATATAAGCGAATCGTTTTTGGGTAAGATAACCGAGGGAATCCTTGGCTCGAGCAATACCACCACCTTCATTTACAAACCAGCCCAACCGGTTGCCACCATAAAACGACATATCGTGGTGGTGCCCGATAAGGCCGAACATGAGCTTGGATTTCCATTCTGGATGTTCCGGTTGTGGAGTATGGTAAAGAACACCGGAGCTAAGATAATATTCTACAGTTCGGAGTCAACAATAGCAACAATCAAAAGCATCCTTAAAGGACAATCAATTGAGGCAGAATATATTATCATGTTCAGCTTCGACGATTTCCTGATTGCTTCAAAAGAGGTAAAGGCCGACGACAACATCAATATAATAATGAGCCGCCGCAACAACATCTCGTATCATCCAAAAATGGATGAGATACCACTATATCTGAACCGGTATTTTTCGAAAAGCAGTTATTTACTCATCTACCCCATCCAAAACGGAACGATGGAGCGCGACGGTATGGATCTCACCAACCCTACCTTGGTTGGGTCGATTGAAAAATTGGATGTACTGGGGCGCAACATTGCAAAACTGTTTAAGGGTGGAAACCAATCATAAAGAGATATATCCAAAACATATACTCATCAAGTTTGTTGACGGGTTGAAGCGTCGGCAAACTAAAAGGTATGGTTTTTGAGCATAGTTTACAATAATTTTAGACAATAATATGAAAAAAACAGCTTTTCTCTCGTTACTATTATTCGCCACACTAAAGAGCCTGATGGCTCAGTCGGCGGTTGATAAAGGTTTTAAAGCAATCAACCGCGATGTTATTCAGGCACAGGTGACCTTTCTCTCATCCGACTGGTTTGAAGGCCGTGAGGCAGCCACACCCGGTGCGGCCATGGCAGCCGACTATCTGGCATCAATCTATAAGCAGATGGGAATAAGGCCGGCAGGCGATGACAGCACATACTTTCAGAAAGTTCCCTTAGTGATATTCGAATCACCGGCAAAGCCTACTCTTTCGGTCGAAAAAAACGGCTTGACGGTGAGATTCAAACCGGGGCAGGAATTTTCGGCTGCCCAAACAACAATGGGCTATAAGGCATCAGGAAAAATTGTATGGATTGGCTATGGCACCACTATCCAGCAAAAAAACAAGGAGTTGACCGGGAAGGTGGTTTTACGGCTTGTGGGACAACCAAGAGATGGAAAACTTCAACCCAAGGAGCTTGAGGAGTTGAAAAACAAAAACATAGCAAACAGCGGAGTGGCCGCAATACTTGAGTATAACCCAGACGATCCGTATCTGGATAAAAATTTCAGACCGACAGCACAGAAGGCGGCACAGTCGGAAAAAGCGGTTTCGGCCATTTACAGCCGCCGGTATATACTTCCCGGAGAAGAAGGGAACAATATACCGGTAATAAAAATATCTAAAACGGTGCTAAACCAGTTAATGGACGACAGCGACCGACAAATCAAGTCGTTTATCGACAATAACATACAACCGCAAGTAAATGGTCTGGTAGAAACAGGTGCAAGAGTAACAGCCGATTATAAATCGTGCCGAAACGTGGTGGCTGTAATTGAAGGGAGCGAACTACCCAACGAGATAATAGTGGTTGGTGGTCATTACGACCATTTGGGAGCCAACAACGGCTTTATATGGAATGGTGCCGACGACAATGCATCTGGTGCAATAGGTATTGCAACAATAGCAGCTGCATTTAAGGCTACCGGAGTAACGCCCAAGCGCACGGTAATATTTGCCAACTGGACAGCCGAAGAGCGTGGTTTGCTAGGCTCAAGATATTTTGTCAATAACTTTGGCAATATCCGTAATGTGAAATATTATCACAACTACGATATGATTGGACGCAGCTACGACCATAAAAAGAGCGATATGGCAGTTTCAATGATGTTTACAGACACCTGGAAAGCAGCAGGCGAACTCACCTCGAGGTTCAATAAGGAGTATAATCTGGGTTTAAACATCAACCTGAGTCCCTGGGACAATCCGGTTGGTGGCAGCGATAATGCATCATTTGCACGTCTCGGTATCCCGATTATGTGGTATCATACCCGCGGAAACCCCGACTATCACCAGCCAAGCGACCATGCCGAGAGGATAGACTGGCAGAAGATGGAGTCGATTATCAAAAACAGCTTTCTAACCCTGTGGCAACTGGCCAACGAATAAAAAAAAATTGCGCCTTTATAATTATCTATAAGGGCGCAAAAAGTATTACATGTAACTCCTAAAAATTAAAAATGCAACCAACTGAACAACAGCTGATTGCATTTTAGCCTTGTAGTCCCACCCAGACTCGAACTGGAATCTAGAGTTTAGGAAACTCTCGTTCTATCCCTTGAACTATGGAACCGAATTTGTTTTTGCGTTGCAAAGATAATAAATAATCGAATAAGATTAAATAGTTACAGCATAAATAAGCAAAAGCACTCATTTTGTTATTATCAATCGCCACCCAACAGTTAATCAACGGAATAACATTTTGGATTTCCACATCCGAAGTCGGTACTTGTAACCATATTGCCCGAAACCATGAATGAATTCTCCACCACTGGCATTTCAATATCGAAATGGCTGACGAAGAACCTCCGAATCAGATTGGCTTTCACCGGTTTACGCAGATAGGAATCCACCCCTAACCTCTTCACGATACCGACATTAGCCGATGGGATATCGGAGCTTTGTATCAAAATAGGATAGAGCATATCCAATTTTTCGTTATGAAGTGCCTGTAAAAATGCCAAACCATCAAAATCAATACGGTGATCGATAATCACTGCATTGATATCTTTTCCGCTCCTAAGCCGGATAAGCGAATTGGCCGAAGGATCTAAGATAACATACCGTACACTATAGAGTTTGAGGGTGTTGACCAACTGGCGAACCTCACTTTCGGCGTCAGTAACAATGGCCACCGTGATGTCGGCAACACACTTCACCCTGGTTCTGTCGTATAGTTTCGAGTGAGTAAGAGTAATCAGAGGAAGCGTAAAAACAAACGACGTACCCGGGAAACAGCTGCCGTTATTAATTAATGACGGGCTATGCACCTCAATCCGGCCTCCCATGGCTTCCACAAGTTGTCGCGAAATGGTGGAACCCAATCCTGCACCACTATGAAGCCTGGTCGATGAGCTGTCGGCCTGCCAGAAAGGATCGAAAACACTCTTCAGCTTCTCGGGGCCGATACCAATACCACTGTCGTGCACTTCGAACCGCAGACCCTCACTTCCGTTGAAAATCTTGCCCGACGTGATATGTATCACCACATCACCCACCTGAGTAAACTTTAAGGCGTTATTGATCAGGTTGTTGAGAACCTGACGGAATCGCAAAGGGTCGCCTACAAAATCAGTGGGTAATTCAACAGATGAGTACCATCTAAGATTTATATTTTTTTGACGGGCAATGAATTTGAAAGAGTCAACAATATCTTCAATCTCTTTTTTTAGATTGAAAGGCACCGCCTCAACAAAAAATCTTCCTTTGTTGACATGCGAGAAATCGAGCACATCGTTGATAAGGCTTAACAGCGAATCGGCCGATGAGCCTATAATACGCAATATATCAAGCTCTTCACATCCAAGCTTCATTTTTTTCAATATATCGGTCATCCCGATAATACCGTTAAGCGGTGTGCGCAGCTCATGACTGATATTGGCCATAAAAGCCTCTGTGATAGCAGCATTATCGGCCGCATCGTTACTACATATACCGTCGAGATTGGAGCTCTCGATAAATACATTTATATTATGACACTTATTATCGATAAAAAACGGTATACGTTCACTAAAAACATCAAGCACCTTGCCCGAATCTGTAGCGATGGAATAGCGCACCGAATTGATGCTCATTCTGCTCTTACTAATGATTTTACGGTTTTCGAACCACAGATTATCATCGTAAACACAACCTATCAACTCTTCGTTCGATGTGGTTCCAAAAAGGTTGACTGCAGCTTTATTTACCTGGGCAACCACATTATGTTCGTCGGTAAGCACCACACCCACTGGCAGATAATACAACATCCGCTTCAGTGTCTCCTGCGATTTGATATTTCGGGCTTCACGTTTTTGTCGTTGATAACGCGAATAAATTACTCCGATAATAAGCAGAATCAAAATAGCCAGAGTGACAATGCCAACAATAAAGGAGTTACGCCAGACAATATATGTAAAGTCGCGATGCGAAGTAGAGAACACAAGATAGTATGTCGATTTATTTATCTCCATCCGCCTTATTACCGACAGCACTTTGGTCTCTTTTCCATCAACAAAGATAGTATGCACCAAGCTATGGCTATTCTCCATATTATTAAACAGTTCGGGGGAGAATACAGCCTCAATGTTTTTTGTTGCTCCCTGCTGATAGGCAACCCTACCGTTAGGAAGAAGAACATACTGATACGAATGGGCATCGTGTATAAAATGCTGAAGAACAGTACTGAAATAGCCATGGGCGTCAATTTCCATGCGGGCATAGCCGTACACATCTCCCTCTTCGACAAGGGGTTGGAGATATTCAATGGTTTTGTTATCATTGGAAAAGAGTACAGCAGGCCTGAAAAAGTTCTCAGGCTCACCTTCACCATATTCGGAAATCAGTGACACATTCGATTTTCGGAACGACTTAAAATAGTGACCTTTGGGATTACTAATAGTAAGCGACCTAAGGTTTGGACCGTAAAGTAAGGCCAACTTTCGGATACTGCACGATTGTTTTGTTGCGTTGCAGTGTGTGCCGAGCAAGCAATTAAGCTCCTGCGGTGAGGCAGCCATCTGAATATTTATGCTTGTCTTCTCAAAGAAGTCGGAGATATGTCCGACACACAGCTCCATCTCCCTGTCCATCAATTTGCTCTGATGGTTAACCTGCCAACGATATGTGTCGAAATAGTAGTAAAGATTGAGGCCAATCATTACCAAAATAATTGCGATACCTAAAAAAACACCCTTTTTCATGACAACACCATGTTTTTCCCGATGTATATCACTGATTTTGAAAGGATATAAGAGGTAAGATTTTTTAAAAGGGTTGATTTTTTCATAGTGGTTAGTAACTAAATATTCATCTCTATCTGTATTTTTCGTCGTTGTTCATCAAAATATTAAGATAACTCTGGTATCGCGAAAGAGCAATAACACCCTCCTCTACTGCTGCCTTGACTGCACACCCTGGTTCACGCTGATGGATACAGTTATTGAATTGGCAACCTTTTGAAACTTCAAATATCTCGCGAAAGAAATGGGAAATCTCCTCCTTCTCCATATCTATCAGGCCAAAACCCCTAACACCGGGAGTATCAATAATATAACCTCCAAAACTCAGCTGGTGCATCTCGGCGAAACTGGTGGTATGCCGTCCTTGTTGGTGGTATGCACTAATCTCGGCAGTCTTAAGGTTAAGCCCTGGCTCTATCTTATTGATGATGGTCGATTTACCAACTCCCGAATGGCCGGCCAAAACACTCACCTTATCCCTCAGAAGCTCTTTAATAATGGTTAAGTCATCGCCATTTTTGGCCGATACTGCTTCTGTCCTATAACCAATAGATTCATACAGTGCCCTCAGCTGCTCAAGTTCGTTGAGATGCTTTCGGTCGTAGCGGTCTATCTTATTGAAAACTATCACAACCGGAATCCGGTATGCTTCGGCAGTGGCCAGAAACCTGTCGATAAAGATTGATGTTGTGACCGGATAGTTGATGGTTGCCAGGAGAACAGCCTGATCAACATTGGCTGCCAACACATGAGCCTGCTTTGAGAGATTTGACGAGCGGCGTACAATATAATTTTTGCGCTCCATAACCGAGTCGATTACACCACCTTCCTGGTCAATATCGACAAATACATAATCGCCCACAGCCACCGGATTGGTGGTGCGGATATCTTCCTGTCGCATTCTTCCTTTGATGCCACAAGTAATGACGGAGCCATCATCTGTCTTAACAAGATATTGGCTGCCGGTTGATTTAATGACAATACCTTTTTCCAAAAGAGAGCCAATTAACAGTTTATCCAAAGTTAACGGTTTATTACAATAAAATCATCGGTTGGCACAAAAAAAGTAAAAAACAGCAATACAATTCAACAAAAAAATCCCGCACACAGCGCGTACTGATGACAGATACTATTTAGAGTAACCATCATCAGTATCCGCAAGGTGCGGGGAAACAGGGTTAATCGGCAGCTTACAGCTGCGAAATCACCTTCTCATTCGGCTATAAGGAGCGAAAAGCTCTTCTTACCTTTTTGAATAAGAATATATTTTCCGTTGAGCAAATCGCTGCTGTTTACAATCTTATCGGCTGTCTCAATCTTCTCTTTGTTGATTTGCAATCCGCCACCGGTTACTGTCCGTCGCAGCTCGCCTTTGGATGGAAACACACCGCTTTTATCGGCCAGAAGATCGGCCACGTTAATTCCTGAGGCAAGCTCTTCTTTTGATATGGTAAAGATAGGCACACCTTCAAACACCGACAGGAATGTAGGTTCATCCATCTTTCGCAGTGTCTCGGTTGATCCTTTTCCAAATAGAATCTGCGATGCTTCAATGGAGGTCTCCAATGCTTCACGCCCATGCACCATAATTGTCAGTTCGTCGGCCAGGCGGTTTTGAAGGGCGCGCAAATGAGGAGCTTCTTCCTGTTGCTTCACTAATGCGGCAATCTCCTCACGCGATAACAGGGTGAAGATTTTGATATATTTTTCGGCATCCTGATCGGATGTGTTGAGCCAGAACTGGTAAAACTGATATGGTGAAGTACGGGCAGCATCGAGCCATATATTTCCTGTTTCGGTCTTTCCAAACTTTCCACCATCGGCCTTTGTAATCAACGGACAGACAAGTGCAAACGCCTCACCTCCGGTGGTTTTTCTAATTAGTTCGGTTCCGGTGGTGATATTTCCCCACTGGTCGCTTCCACCCATCTGAAGCCTGCATCCAATAGACTGATACAGATGCAGATAGTCGTAGCCCTGCACCAACTGATAGGTAAACTCGGTAAATGACATACCTTCGCGCGATTCGGAGCTAAGCCGTTTTTTCACCGAGTCTTTGGCCATCATGTAGTTCACTGTGATGTACTTACCCACATCGCGGATGAAATCGAGGAAAGTAAAATCCTTCATCCAGTCGTAGTTGTTCACCATCATCGCCGCATTGGCCTCACCACTGTTAAAATCGAGAAAGCGCATCAATTGTTTCTTGATGCTCTCCTGGTTGTGGCGCAAGGTTGCTTCGTCGAGCAGGTTTCTCTCTGCCGATTTCATTGATGGGTCGCCAATCATACCGGTAGCTCCACCCACAAGCACCACCGGGCGGTGACCCGAGTTCTGAAAGTGCTTGAGCATCATCACTCCTACCA
>JBDHYT010000045.1:0-11588 GCA_039811485.1 Marinilabiliaceae bacterium
TAGTCGGGAGTAACAATCTCATCGCCATCAATCATACTGTTGACAGCCGGACGGTTTTTGAGAGCCAAGGCAGCCGCCTTCACAAAAAACGACATAAAACCGAGCTTCACACCATGCCGTTCAACGAACTCCTTTTGATATTTTTCACGCAGAGCCATCACCGCACTCATGTCAACCTCGTTGAAGGTGGTGAGCATGGCTGTTTCATTTTTAACGGCAACCAGCCGCTGACTCAGCTTTTTACGCAGTTGAGTCATCTTGGTCCGGGTAATGGTTCTCTCCTGCAGTTTTTGTGGTGCAGGAGTACTCTTTGCAGCGCTCATTATACCGGTAACATCGTCGGCCGAGAGCCGCCTGATGCCATTAAGTACATCATCGATGCTCCACCCGTTTTCGGCCATCACCTTTTTGGCTACCGGCGATATTTTTACCTTACTCAATTCAGCCTCATGCGGTTTTTCACTCTTTACCCCAACAGATTCAGTGCTTTTCATTACTTCAGGAGGTGCAGATTGAGCTGCCGGAACATCTGCTCTACTGTCGGTTTGCCGGGCTGCTGATGTATCGATGGTACATACCACATCACCCACGGCAATGGTTTCTCCGTGCGGTTTAATTATTCTAATTACTCCGGCCTCGGATGCGGTGAGTGAAAGAGTTGCCTTATCGGATTCTATCTCGGCAAGATCCTGGTTTTTCTCCACATAATCGCCGTCATTTACAAGCCACGAAGCTATTTCAACCTCGGCAATCGATTCACCGGGCGATGGTGCTTTAATTTCAACTATCATATTATCAATCTCTTTGGAATAGGTTTTACATTGTAAACCGGTATGGTTCCGGGTAATTTTTATACTGTTTCAATATCTCCTTGCGCGACTTTCCTTCGGTACACTGAAGTGCACAATAGTCGTTTTTCAGTTCGCAGTTGCACTTTTTAAATACCTTATCTACAATCTCCTCCTGGCCAATATGATGCAGTCCGCTAAGTCCCGTCGAAGGACTTCCGCTTGCAAGCCTTGCCACGGGAAGGAAATCGAACTCACCAGCCTGGCTCCTGACGTATGACAGGGCACCCATATTTTCGGGCTCTTCCTGTACCCAGAGATAAATCTTGGCAGCAGTATATTTTTTAATTATCGCCTTTATCTGTTTACGCGGATAGGGATGAATCTGCTCCATGCGTATAACAGCCACGTCGCGCGCACCAAGTTCCTCCTTACGCTTTATGATGTCGTAATATACTTTACCCGTACAGATTACCATCCTGCTAACCTTCTCAACATCAACATCATTATCGTCGATAATCTCCTGAAAACGACCATTGGCAAACTCATCGATGGATGATACACATCGAGGGTGACGCAAAAGACTTTTGGGTGTAAACACAATCAGAGGCACCTTAATGTCGCGGGTTGCATGCCTGTGCAGAAGGTGGAAGAAGTTGGCCGGTGTGGTACAGTTTACCACCTGGATATTGTTACGCACTGCAAGCTGGAGGTACCTCTCCATCCGTGCACTGGAGTGTTCGGGGCCTTGTCCTTCGAATCCATGAGGCAGAAGCATCACCAATCCATTCATCAATCCCCACTTCTCCTGAGCCGAACATATATACTGGTCGAAGATAACCTGCGCCACGTTGGCAAAGTCGCCAAACTGAGCCTCCCACAAATTTAACCCGTCGGGCTTCGTAAGTCCGTAGCCATATTCAAAGCCAAGTACTCCATACTCCGACAGAGGCGAGTTATAGACCGAAAACGGTGCCTGACTGTCCGACAGATTCTGAAGCGGAATGTAATGTTCATCGTTATTTTCGATGGTAAATGCTGCATGACGGTGTGCGAATGTACCTCTAACCGAATCCTGTCCGCTCAGTCGCACCGGCACACCTGAGTCTAACAGAGTGCCATAGGCGAGCAGTTCGGCCAGTGCCCAGTCGAGTTTTCCCTGCTTCACCATTTCACGCCTGTCCTCAACTATTTTCACAGCTTTTTTGAAGAACTGCTTATCGCCAGGAAGATAGTTGATGCGGTCGAGAATATGAAGCAGCCTTTCTTTTGAAAGAGCTACCTGTGGTGACTCTTCGAAATCTTCATCGGTGGGCAGCCGATAGCCGGTCCACAAATCGCCATAAAAACGCTGGATGTAAACCTTATCAATCTTACGTGCCTCAAGCAGCTCATCCTCAAGCTCCTTATCAAAGTCGGCCAGCAGCGCAGCCACCTCATCGCGGGTTATAACACCCTCTTTGATAAGCTTTTCGGCATATATGTCGCGAGGATTTGGATGCAGGGCAATGGCCTTATATAAAGTTGGCTGTGTGAAACGTGGTTCATCACCCTCATTATGTCCATATTTACGATATGAAAGAATATCTATAAAGACATCCATCTGAAAACGGGCCCGGAATTCGAGTGCCATTTCAATGGTATAAACCATTGCCTCCACGTCGTCGCCATTGACATGAAAAACCGGACAGCGGGTGACTTTGGCAATATCGGTACAGTAGGTCGACGAACGGGCATCGAGATAGTTGGTGGTAAAGCCAACCTGGTTGTTGATAACTATATGAATGGTTCCGCCGGTTTTGTAACCTGGCAGTTGGGACATCTGAATAACCTCATATACAACACCTTGCGAAGCCACCGCAGCATCACCGTGAATTACCACCGGCACAACCTTACCGAAATCGCCCGAGAACTTATACTCTATCAGCGAACGTGCAATACCTTCAACTACAGGGCCTACCGTTTCGAGATGCGAAGGATTGGGCACCATGCTGATTCGCATACTCTTGCCCCCCTCGGTTTCAAAACGGTTATCGTAGCCAAGATGGTACTTAACATCACCAAGCGATATATCATCCTCATACTCATCACCTTCAAACTCTTTAAAGATATTTCGGTATGGTTTTTTCATGATGTTGGCCAGCACGTTGAGACGGCCGCGGTGTGCCATTCCAAAAACGAACTCCTCGATATTGAGCATTGCCCCTTTTTCGATCAGGGCGTGAAGAGCAGGAATCAGCACCTCGCTTCCCTCAAGTGAAAAACGTTTCTGACCGACAAACTTCTTGTGCACAAACTGTTCGAAACCTACGGCACGTTTGAGTAATCGCAGAATTGTCAGTTTCTTACCACTGTCGAAAACCGGTGTTGCCCTCTCATTCTCCATTTTGGTCTGAACCCACTTAACCAGCATGGGGTCGCGCATATAAAGAAATTCTACTCCCACCGACTGGCAGTATGTGGCATGCAGATGTTCGATGATGGCCTCGAGCTTTGCCGGACCGATACCAATCTCACTTCCCGCCTCAAAAACGGTGTTGAGGTCGCTTTGTGCCAATCCGAAATTTTCAATGTCGAGAGTGGGAAAATATTTCCGCCGTTTACGCACCGGATTGGTGGCCGTAAACAGATGCCCACGCTGACGATAACCCTGTATCAGGTTGAAAACCAGAAATTCGCGTCCCATCAATCCATCGACGGGCTGCTTTGCCTCAAAATTCTTCAGGGCAAAATCAAACCCTTGAAAAAAGAGACGATAACCGGGGTCAACCGACAGAGGATCGGCAAGATATTGCCTGTACAGCTGCTCAATTGCACCAATGTCGCTATTGCCTACATAAGAAAACTGATCCATAGATTATGAATATTTTTTTATTTCTCATTAAAATAAGGTATCCATTAAACGTCTCTGCAAGATAAAGATTATCTTAGCAGGGAAAGAAAAAATCATCATCAATGGGTACCAATAATATATTTTTAGAGTCAATAGCAAACTACTACTACGACATATTAAAAACAGATTCATCATCAATTTGTTTTGTATTTCCAAGCCGGAGAGCAGGTCTCTTTTTTACCGACTATCTGAAAAAGCTGGCCGACAGACCCATATTCTCGCCTAAAATACTTACTATCAGTGATTTATTCGACAGAGAATCGGGACTTATTACTGCTGACCAGATAACGTTGTTGTTCACCCTTCACAAGATATATCAACAAGTTACGGGCGACACCAAACCTTTTGACGAGTTTATGAACTGGGGCGAGATGATACTTGCCGACTTCGACGACATAGACAAGTATATGGTTGATGCCCGCGACATTTTCCGTAACTTAGTAGATTATAAGATGCTCGACGACGACTACAGCCACCTTAGCGAAAACCAGCGCAGAGCCATTGAGTCATTCTGGGGTACATTCCACTTGGGTAAGATTTCGGAGCATCAGCAGGTATTTCTCGACATCTGGACAAAGATGTACGATGTATATACGCAATTCAGACAAACACTCAGAGAACAGAATATTGGCTATACCGGAATGATATACCGGGAAATAGCCGGGAAAATAAAAGAGACCGCCATATTTGACAATGGCACTCAAAAATATGCATTTATAGGCTTCAACGCACTCACCGAATCGGAACACATACTGCTGCGGCATCTTCAAAAACAAAACAGGGCACAGTTCTTTTGGGACTATAGCCGGTTAATCCTTCCATCCGACACAGGCAGTACACCATCGAGCGGCCCTGGTATGTTTTTGTTCGAAAACACGATGCGATACCCCAAACCCAAAGATTGGGATATGCCTGTAAACAACTCTCTGCCGGAGCTCACAATCACAGCCGTGGCCCATCCTATGGAGCAGAACGCCGAAGTAACCCGTTTCCTGAAGGAAGAGTATGCCGACGACAACAAAAGTGCTGTAATCCTGACGGACGAAAACATGCTCATCCCTGTGTTGTATGCACTCCCCGACAATGTGGAACGGGCAAATATAACAATGGGTTATCCGTTAAAAAACTCACCTGCCTACGGTCTGGTTGACCTGATATACATGTTGCAGAAAAACAGCCGTTCATCGGCATCAGGCACCTGGTTCTACCACCGCAACGTGATGGCGATACTGCAACACCCCTACGTGGCTGCCTGTGCCGATAGCGAATCGACCAGTATAAGGGAGGAGATGCTGAAACACAACATGATATATGTTCCGTCGGCATCACTTCAAAAACAGAGGCTGCTGACGGCCATATTCAGGCATGCAGGTAACGACACGTCACTTACAGGTTACTTCTCGGCAATCATCAGCATAATTTTCGAGAAATTATCAGGTCGGGAGGATGATGAGATACAATGCGAATTTATCAACGCGCTCTACAATGCACTTAACCGCTTTGACGACCTGCTGAATAAAAACAGCAACACGGCAATATCGTCGGAAACATGGTTCAAACTCTTCAGAAGCATTGCCGAAGTCCAGACAGTGGCATTCAAGGGCGAACCACTTGCAGGCTTGCAGATTATGGGAATATTAGAAACCCGCGCCATCGATTTTGAGAGACTCATAATACTCGACATGAACGAAGGCATATTCCCAAAAACAAATGCAGCCAACACGTTCATACCGTACGGCTTAAGGGTTGGTTTCGGACTGCCCACCATCGAATTTCAGGACAGCATTTTTGCCTATTATTTTTACCGGCTGATACACCGGGCAAAAAAAGTGGAACTTCTGTATTCAACTTCTGCCAGTGGTGAGATGAGCCGTTATCTGTTCCAGCTTATCTATCAGTTCAATGCACATCCAAAAATGCGGACATCAGTCCTGCCGGTCAATCTGCTTCGGATGCCACCCATAGTGGTAAAAAAGGACAAAAAAGTCATAGACATATTAAATAGATACAGCAAAGAAGGAGATAAATTCCTGTCACCCAGCGCATTGTCGCAATACATCGAATGTCCCGTCAAGTTTTACTACGAAAAAATAGCCAATATCAAAGAGAGCGATGAAGTTACCGAAGAGGCCGACGCAAGAGTTTTTGGTAAAATATTTCACGACGTACTTGAAAAATACTATATACCATACAAGGGTAAAGTTATAAATCCAGAGCTATTGGACGGCTGGATAAATGATACCGGAACTCTTGAAAACAACATAAAAAGTTCGTTTTTAAATCAACTCGGGCTTCAGGCAGGCACTAACCTGCAAGGCAAAAACATGATTATCTATGAGGTTATTAAAAACTATATATTACAGTTTTTCAAAACCGAAAAAACCATCACTCCATTTACATTCATTGATGCTGAATATGAATTAAAGCAAAACTTTATAACCCAGGCGGGTCTTGAGATAAATGCAGGCGGATACATCGACAGGATTCACCGTAAGGATAATACAACCAATATAATAGACTACAAAACCGGAAGTGGTAGTGATACTATAAACTCAATACCCCAGCTCTTTGAGAGTAATGAACACAGCAAAAATAAGCCACTATTCCAAACCATGATGTATTGCCTGCTGCTTGACCAGTCAAATAATGACAAAGGCCAGCTGCAACCAGGAGTGGTATATATGAAAAAGCTGTTTGACAAAGAGTTTACAACCAAATTAACGATTGGTCTTCCACGGAAACCAAAAGAGACTCTGGTTTTTAATGATTATAGGGAGGAGTTTTACCGGGAGTTAAGCAACACCATCGACTCATTGTTTAACCCGGAGATAGATTTCACTCAAACAGCAAACAGTGACATGTGCAAATATTGCACATTTAAAGACCTTTGTGGCAGATAGATAACCACCTGCCACTAAAAGTATTACTGAAGCAAGTCGGGGCGCAGCTTACGGGTGCGCTCCATTGCCTGCTGCTCACGCCACTGGTCAATCTTAGCCTGATGCCCGCTCAGTAAAATGTCGGGTACCCTCCAGCCGTTATACTCAGCCGGCCGTGTATAAACCGGAGGCGACAATAAGTTATCCTGAAACGAATCGGTAAGTGCCGATGTTTCATCGGAAATAACACCGGGAATAAGTCTTACCACAGCATCAACAACCACGGCAGCAGCCAGTTCGCCACCGGTAAGCACAAAGTCGCCTATCGAAATCTCACCGGTAATATAATGCTCCCGCACACGGTGGTCAATTCCTTTATAATGACCGCATAAAATCATAATATTTCCCGATAGCGACAAATTATTGGCCATCTTCTGGTTAAATGTGGCACCGTCGGGGGTCATAAAGAGGATATGGTCGTATTCACGCTGCGATTTCAAATCTTCGATACACAATGCAATAGGTTCTATCATCATCACCATACCTGCACCACCTCCAAAGGGATAATCATCAACCCGCTTATGCTTGTCGGTTGAATACTCCCGTATATCGTGAAAACAAATCTCAACATATCCACGCTCACGGGCACGGCGGATTATCGACTCACTGAATGGTCCCTCAAACATCTCGGGGAACAGGGTTAATATATCAATGCGCATAATAAAAATCAGAAAATAAATTTGTGCAAAGTTACAACAGACAATTGAGAGTTGAAAGTTGAAAGTTTGCAAGATTGAGAATGACAGTTAAAGAGTTGAAGAGTTGAAGGGTTGAAGGGTTGAAGGGTTGAAGAGTCAGAGCAAGGAAGGCTGGAACTGATACTCAGCTGACACACTGTCACCACATTCTAAAATCCTGCCTAACAGGCAGATAAACTATGTGTGCATATGATTCCTTAATTGATGGAACACCTAAGCCATTCCAGACAATGCCAACTATGCACCTATGTGGTTTAAATTTTATTTTTCTACTTTGTGGTTAGATATACAGTCACCTAATTACCGCGAATTAACACGAAAATGGGCTGCTCTGCCGGGCAGAGGTGCGTGGGTGAGGGTGCCGCGGGTTAAAACCCACGGTTATTCATGGTTTGGCTCCGAGCCGATGGGCAGAACTTCACGACTTCATGACTTCCTCTTCAACTATTTAACCCTTCAGGCTATTTAACTCCCCCTCTCGATACTCTCGATTCTTTCGACACCTTCTCAATATGCCGCCCGTGCAGGGCTTGATTCATATAACGAACCTGTTACCGTACGCTGCGCTGCGCTTACATACGGCTGGTATATGACACCACTTCGTGGCTTAAACAGAAAACAAACCCTCATTACAGGAAGCCTTCAGATGTACGAGAAACCATGCGACCCACTCCGGGGTCGTTGCTGCTTTTTCTTCTTTGCTGCTATATACATGCGACTCCTGCCGGACCTCTCGACACGACTTCATGACTTCATGACTTCATGACTTCCTATTCAACTTTTCAACAATTTAACTCCCCCTCTCGATACTCTCGCTCCTTTCGACACCTTCTCAATATGCCGCCCCTGCAGGGCTTGATTTACATAACGAACCTGTTACCGTACGCTGCGCTGCGCTTACATACGGCTGGTATATGACACCACTTCGTGGCTTCATTAGCAAACCTGCTATTCAAGTTTCTTTACGTTCTTCCGCTTTGGCGGAACAAGTCCTGCGCCCTCTTAGCGTACTTTGCGTGATTCTTAAAGTACCCCAAGTCGTAAAAAATCAACTCCCTTTCGACACTAAACACCCAACACACCGAATTACGAATTTACGACGAGCGATTGACGAATTACGAATTACGATCGGTGAACAACCCGGGAAAATACCTTCTGCTATTCACGACTTTTAAACTTTTAAACTTTTAAACTTTTCAACAATTTAACTTTGCCTTCTCTCGACACTTTCGCTCCTCTCGCTCCTTTTGCAACTCTTTAACCATTTAACTTTTCAACACTTTAACTAAACCACAGAAATGGCCTCAAACACCCTGATTACAAAAAATAAACACTCTCCACGGCATATTCATAAAAAATTATCTTATTTTTCTAAAAAAACTTTTGCTATTCCGCTAATAACAATATATTCGTAGAAAATATAACTAACAGGTTACTTAACCTATTATCATGTACCTTTATGGAGACACAAGATCTAAACAAACCGGTTCAGCCAGAATCGAATTTGGATTCAGCCATGCAGGCTGAAAATGCGACAGTAAACGAGCCATCAGCAGAAAAGGAATCGGCAGATACCTTACAAGCTGAAGATAAGCCTGCACACGAAGCACAATCGACATCAGAAGCAATTGACCTTGAAGCACTTTCACGCGAAGAGCTGGTTGCAAGAGCAGAGTTGTTACTTAAGACGCAAGGTATTGAAACTGCGGGTCGCGAAATAGACCAGATTCGTGCCGAGTTTTACAAAAAACACAATCAGCATACCCATGAGTTGAAAAATGTTTCGACACCGGAGGAGAATAAGGAGGCTGAACCACACCAGGCCGACCCTCTCGAGTTGCGCATGAAGGATGTTTATCAGGAATATAAAAACAAACGACACCATCACAACCAGCTCCTCGAAAAAGAGAAAGAGAGCAATTACGAGCAGAAACTTGCTGTTATTGAGTCGATAAAGGAACTGGTGAACAGACAGGAGTCGCTACACAATACCTTCAACGAATTCAGAGAACTACAGGCCAGATGGAGCAGCATCGGCCATGTGCCACAGGATAAGATGCACGGTCTGTATGAGTCGTACAACCTGAGCGTAGAGAATTTCTATGGATATATTAAGATAAACAAGGAACTCCGCGACCTTGACTTTAAGAAAAACCTTGAGGCCAAAACCGACCTATGTGAGAAGGCCGAGAAACTTGTGCTTGAACCATCTATTGTAAAAGCATTTCAGACACTTCAAAAATATCATGAGCAGTGGCGCGAGATTGGCCCGGTACCCAACGATAAGAAAGAGGAGATATGGGAACGATTCAAAGAAGCCACCGGCCTGATTAACAAAAAACATCAGGAGCATTTCGAAGGCATGAAAGAGCAGCTGCAGAAAAATCTGGAGGCTAAAGTTGAACTGTGCGAGAAAGCCGAATCACTATTGGGCAATGAGCTTACAACCCCAAAAGAGTGGGAGGACAAGAGCAATGAACTCATTGAGCTACAAAACATCTGGAAGACCATCGGTTTTGCACCCAAAAAGGAGAACACACAGATATACGAACGTTTCAGAGAGGCTTGCGACAAGTTTTTCGATACTAAACGGGAATTTTTCAAATCATATAAGTCCGACCAGATGACCAACCTTCAGCTAAAGACGGAGCTTTGTATCCAGGCCGAAGGTATGAAGGAGAGCACCGAGTGGAAAAAAACCACCGACAGCTTTATTAAGATTCAAAAACGATGGAAAGAGATAGGTCCGGTGCCACGCAAACACTCCGATATAGTTTGGAAACGATTCAGAAGTGCCTGTGACTATTTCTTTGAGCAGAAGAACAAATTCTTCAGTAAGATGGATGAGTCGCAGGAAGAGAATCTTAACCTCAAAAAAGCATTAATAGAAGAGGTAAAACAATTTGTAACCTCCGATGATGCAGAGGCAAACTTCAAAAAATTACAGCAGTTCCAACACCGCTGGAATGAGATTGGACATGTGCCAATAGCCGAAAAAGAGACTGTAAACCAGGAGTTTAGAAATATCATAAACAAGCACTTCGACAGTTTGAATATGGATGAGTTCAACAAGAACATACAGAAGTTCAAAAACAAACTGGAGAACTACAAGTCTGATTCGGGTGCTTACGATAGGATAAATGTGGAGCGTAATAAGATTATTGCCAAGATAAAACAGTTAGAAAACGACATCACCCTCTGGGAGAACAACATCGGGTTCTTTGCAAAATCGAAAAAATCGGATGCACTGATCCGCGACTTCAATCACAAGATTGAAACCAACAAAAAAAACATAGAGCTACTCAACAAAAAGCTCGATATGATTGACGACGAATCGAAATAATAAGCTAAAGCCGGTTTTTATTACCGGCTTTTTTTATATTATTGAAACGATACAGATTATTTCCTTCAATTTTACTAACTTTGCGACTTTAAAAACAAGAAGCAAACTTGCATTCTACTAACAATTAAAATTTAACAATTGTGCCAGATTCAAGATATGTATTTGTGACAGGCGGTGTTGCCTCGTCATTGGGAAAAGGAATTATTTCGGCCTCCTTAGCCAAACTACTGCAGGCCAAGGGATACAACGTAACCATACAAAAACTGGATCCATATCTCAATATCGATCCGGGTACACTCAATCCTTATGAACATGGCGAATGCTATGTTACCGAGGATGGAGCCGAAATAGATTTGGATCTGGGACATTATGAGCGTTTCCTGAATGTACCCACATCGCAGGACAACAACGTGACCACAGGCCGCATCTATCAGAATGTGATTAACAAAGAGCGTAGAGGCGACTATCTGGGCAAGACGGTTCAGATAATTCCCCATATCACCGATGAGATAAAACGCAACATTAAGATACTCGGCACACGTCACAAATTTGATGTGGTGATTACCGAAATAGGCGGAACGGTGGGCGACATAGAGTCGTTGCCCTACATCGAGGCAGTACGCCAGATGAAATGGGAACTGGGCAACCGGGTGATGGTAATCCATCTCACCCTTGTACCCTACCTCAATGCCTCGGGAGAGCTAAAGACTAAGCCTACACAACATTCGGTAAAAGCACTACTCGAAACCGGTGTTCAGCCCGATGTACTGGTGCTGCGTACCGAAAAAGAGCTTGGTGCCGACCTCCGCAAAAAAGTGGCTCTATTCTGCAACGTCGATCCCGATGCGGTGATACAGTCGATAGACGTAAAAACAATTTACGAGGTGCCTATAATGATGCAGGAGCAAAAACTCGACGAGATAGTGC
>JBDHYT010000046.1:0-11499 GCA_039811485.1 Marinilabiliaceae bacterium
AGTATAGGCAAGTTCGATATCGTTGGTGGAACCGGCCTCCTGCATGTGGTAACCCGAAATAGAAATCGAGTTAAACTTAGGCATGTTCTGCGAAGTATATTCGAAGATATCGGCAATAACTTTCATCGAGAACGTAGGCGGATAGATATAGGTGTTCCGCACCATGAATTCCTTCAGAATGTCGTTCTGGATTGTACCGGCCATCTCCTCAAGTTTGGCACCCTGCTCCAGTCCTGCCACAATATAGAAGGCAAGCACAGGAAGTACGGCACCGTTCATTGTCATCGAAACCGACATCTTATTCAACGGAATACCGTCGAACAGGATTTTCATATCTTCGAGAGAGCATATAGACACACCTGCTTTACCCACGTCACCCACTACACGCTCGTGGTCGGCATCGTAGCCGCGGTGTGTGGCAAGATCGAATGCTACC
The DNA here is from genome assembly GCA_039811485.1 of Marinilabiliaceae bacterium. Classification (GTDB taxonomy): domain Bacteria; phylum Bacteroidota; class Bacteroidia; order Bacteroidales; family Marinilabiliaceae; genus JAGPIS01. The sequence goes on from JBDHYT010000046.1 coordinate 437, forward strand.
GACAGACCTTTCTGACCGGCAGCAAGGTTACGACGGTAGAATGCGTTCGACTCCTCAGCAGTAGAGAAACCTGCATACTGGCGGATTGTCCAGGGTTGCATGGCGTACATACCTGAGTATGGACCGCGAAGGAATGGAGGAAGACCGGCAGCATAGTTAAGGTGTTCCATATTTTCCAGATCCTCTTTGGTATAAACACCCTTAACAGGAATCCTCTCCGGAGTCATCCAATCTTTCTTAATCCCGTGTTTCTGAGCCCAGGCACAGCCATCAACCGCGCTTTGACCCATTTTGATGTTGATATCTTTGAAATTTGGTTTCATTCTTCAATCTGATTATTTAATCCCCAAAATAGTGTTAAAGCCTTTAAGTGTCTCGAGTACGTTGCTCTTGACATTTACAAAGTGCTGAATGCCCATAGCCTTCAAATCGTCGGTACAAGCCGGAGCACCTGCCACAACAAACTGTGCTGCGCCATTAAGTGCTTTGAATGCTGCGGGAGCTGCCTCTGCATACTCATCATCAGAGCTACATAGCACCACGATGTCGGCTTTGGCTGCTTTGGCTGCTTCTACGCCTGCTTCAACAGTGTCGAAACCAAGATTATCAACAATCTCATATCCTGCACATCCGAAGAAGTTACCCGAGAATTGTGACCGCGCCAGACGCATTGCAAGGTTACCATAGGTAAGCATAAACACTTTAGGACGACGACCCGATTTCTCGGTAGCAAGGCGAAGTGCTTCAAACTCTTCGGCACCGCGGAACAGAACGATTGGCTCAACGGTATTGCCCGATGGTTTTGAGCAGCTCTCCTCTTTGGTCTCGATACGCTTTAGCATAACTTCGGTAATATTTGGGAACTGGTTGGTACCAAGAAGGTTCTCACGACGGGTTGCAATATTCTTGCGACGTGTGTCGGCCGAAGCCTTAACAAGTTGCTGAACAAAACCTGCGTTGAGAGCAGCAAGGTAACCACCTTTATCTTCAACCTCGAGGAATAGCTTCCAGGCTTCCTGAACTATGCTGTCGGTAAGATTTTCGATATAGTACGAGCCACCTGCAACGTCAACAATCTTGTCGAAGTGCGACTCTTCTTTTAGCAGAAGTTGCTGGTTACGTGCAATTCTCTCCGAGAAGTCGTCTGATGCCTTAAATGTAACATCAAACGGAAGTACAGTAAGTGATGATACTCCACCCAGAGCAGCACTCATTGCCTCGGTTTGTGTACGGAGCATGTTTACGTTAGGGTCGAATATTGTTTTGTTCCATTTCGATGTCTCGGCATGAATGTTCAATTTGCAAACCTCTTTTGACGAAGGTTTGTAAGCCTCAACAATTTTTGACCATAGAAGACGGGCTGCCCTGAACTTGGCAATCTCCATAAAGTAGTTTGAACCAACACCAAAGCTGAACTTGATAGTTTGAGCAGCATTGTCGATGGTCATACCTTTATTGGTAAGCTGAGTAAGATACTCGGCACCCATTGCAAGACCGAAAGCAAGCTCTTGTACGATGGTAGCACCGGCATTATTGAAATGACGTGCGTTAACGGTAACGGTTTTGAATTTTGGAAGTTTGGCTGCTATTTCGGCAACCTCTTTAGTGTATCCAAAGAGTTCGTCCATCGATGAGCATGATGCACCTTTAATGGTAAGGTTACCAAGCTGATCGTGGTTTATTGAGCCACGCACGTTATCGGCATTAGCCTTTGAAAGAACGGCCACTACTGCCTCGGCAAGTTTCTTGTTGCCACAGCAGGTAGAGAAGTTAAGCTCGGTCTCTTCGATATTGATGCCTTTGAGCAAAGCGGCAATATTGCTTTCCGATAACAGGGCATCGCTACTGAAATGGAAACCTAAAGAGTTAACGCCTTTCGACAGCAACTCAATTGCCTTTTTGTTAGCCGATGCAATGTCGGCAACAGCCACCTCCTGACGAACTAACCATTTGTTCGATTTTGCACAGTTGCCACGAACATAAGGGTATTCGCCCGGAAGAGAATTCAGATAATTGATGGGCTCAAGGTCTTCGCCACGGTAGAACGGACGAACACTAAAACCTTCATTGGTTTTCCACATCAGCTTTTTCTCAAAATCAGCTCCCTTAAGGTCAGCTGTGATTTTGTCCATCCACTCCTGTGTAGAGACGGGTGGAAAATCAGAAAATAACAGTTGATTTTTATTGTCTGCCATAATTTAACTGTTTGTTTTTATCAAAGGCACAAAATTAACGCTTTTAATAGGATAATACCATATCTAAAAGTCATTTTATAACTGTTTTGCAACATATTGAGTGTATCGGAGTGGAAAAATAGGAAAGAGAGGGAAGTTGGTTGTTAAATTAAGGCTCTTATCGAGTAGAGTAATAATTTTAAGAACTAATTTTATATAAAAGAATTAATTCATTAGTTTTTTAATTCTTCCCTTTACCTTCCCGCATTGCAAGAAACTGGTCGAATGCATTTTTAACCGATTCCATAACTTGATAGTCGCTAAGGTCGGCAGTAAGGGTGTAGTTGCCACGCAGGAATACAACAAACGAATCGAGTGAAGCATCTTTCAGCCCTGTAAATTCTGCCAGGTTTTCGTGTGATGTCAGATTTCTTACACGCTCCATCTTATTCTCTTGCGCAAGGAACTTCTTATATTTTTGCTGTGGTGAATCGCCGTAGAGACCACCCAGCCCTATGGATACGCCAGCACTACCTGCAGCTGCCTTCGATAATGCAGCAATCTCCCTGGAGTTTATTGCAAAGTTCATCTCCAACGGGCTTTTCTTGTCCTCAACCTTCAGATTGGCAAACATATATTTGAATGCAGCATACGACCTGAAGGCAAGCACTTCAACCTCTTTAATCATACGGGGCTTCACATCTACCATAACCTTAATGGTGTCGCGCATCAGGTCGTTATATGAAATCACAACCGAAGTATCGCGGTATCCCATACTTCTGAAAAGAAGAGTATCACCTTCGGCAAGCGACAGTTTCATATTGCCGTTCACGTCACCCTGAAAACAAAAACCTGTGCGCATATTTGCCACGGCAGCATAAGAGACCGGCTGTAGATTATCGTTATCCTTTATAACCACAGATTTTGTGCGCTCGACAGACACCTGACCATTGAGAGCAACAAACTGACATACAACAACAAGCGACCAAAAAAATCTACGTAACATAGCGAACATTTTTAAGTGGAAAGGAGCGATAAAGATAGAGTAGCCACTGTCGCCATACAAAGAATATCAACCAACGGTCAAAACATCGGTTCAAAAACAGAGAAAGACTGTACAAAATTATGAACAGTCTTTCTATAAAGTTTTTTACATTAACGCATCGAGTTTCGACAGTAAAATAGCTTTAGGAACAGCACCAACCGATTTGTCAACCACCTCGCCATTTTTGAAGAAGAGGATAGTGGGGATATTTCTGATTCCAAACTTGGCAGTGATGCCCGGGTTGTTATCAACATCCATCTTACCTATCACGGCTCTGTCTCCAAACTCGTCGGCAAGTTCCTTAACAATAGGGCCAATCAAACGGCATGGCCCACACCACTCGGCCCAAAAATCAACCAAAACCGGTTTATCCGACTGTAGTACATTCTCTTCGAAATTGGCATCTGTTAATTCAATCAACATAGCAATATTTTTATTAGTGAATAATATATGTTAACAACTCTGTATCTCTAATGTTTTCGAGTCTAAAAGTATATGCTTTTTTTGGTATTAACAACCATCAAAACCAAATGGTTCAGTTAATGTTTAGTTAAGGAAGCTCCACATTAACCTTATAATGAGGTTTTTTCATCTCCTCGGTGATATTTCCAAAATCGGCATTTTCTATCCTAAAAGATTTCTCATCAAACCCAACCGCTTCAAAATAACTCTTCAGTGCCTGATTCCGCCTCTTAACAGTTTCTGCAAATATACCATCTATTACTGGTTCACCCACCACCCTTCTGCATACTGCCTCAAGTGACTGCGACACATCATATTGCCTTGCTGAAAGCCAGTTCAATAGTTTGTCGTTATCAATTGGTACGCGCACCTGTGCCGAGTCAAGGGTTGCAGCCATCATTTTCTTAACCTCATCAATGGCAATAAAATTCTTCTCTGCAGCAGGGTTTGTAAACTGCTGAAAAACAAACATCATTTCGGGCTTTTTTTGATGAATGGCAGCAATACGGTCGATGATGTCGGTTTGCTCTTTGGCAAGACTATCCTGAAGATATTGAAATTCAATAATCTTGAGTTTATCGGGACTGTCACCGACCAGCGAACCCAAGGCATTAAACGGCGATGCAGCAGTTTTTACCAGAAAATTTGCTACAGTCTTCCAAATAATCCTGCCCAACTTAAACTGCGGATCGGAAGGATTGCCCGTTACAGGCAAATCAAAGGCAATTCTGCCATCCTTATCCTTAAGCAGATACAAGGCAAGCCTCACAGGAAGTCTAGTTGCAGTGGTATCGCCTGTTTTGTGCCCGAAGTCGAGATTCTGAATCACCACACTATTTTGGTTTAGCAAATGCTTGTGACTCATATCTATACTAAAGTCGTAACTAAAATGGCCTCCTGTTATACCGCGTGCCAGATAATACTCGGAATATGGAGAGAAGCTCTGAAGTTGCAGGCGGGAGATTTTTGCCTTATGGTTAAGCAAAAATGGATCGGTAATACTAAAGGTAGTTGCCCCCTTTAACCCACCATGTTCGTTCAAATCAACAGAATATGAAGCATTTACACGAGCGGCATCATCGGCAAAGCCATCAACGGCAAGAGCGATGGATTTAAGAGCGTAGGTAAAGGGCCTGTTCAAAGTAAGGTCGGCAAACGAAACTTCACCATTATCAACAATTATCCTATCAATATTATAATGGAGGGGCTTGCCATCGTCAGTAGTAGCTGAGTCGGCAGATGACTCATCCAGGGAAAGAATCGGCCTTAATATCTTTTCAAAATTGGATGACCCTTTCAGTAGTTCGGCATGTATAAATGGCCTCTGTATCAGAAGTGTATCGAAGCTGAAATTATTATTTGATAAATTGATAGTATCAATGTTCAGCGCACTATTTTCAATTTTGATAAATTCAAAATCGGATTTATCGCTCATCATAAAATTGCATAGACGGGCATTGCCGGTAATTATGATGTTGTCATATTTTTTCATCGATCCGTCAATCTTCAGATTCAGATTCAGCAATCCGGCTATCTTATTGATATCCAAATAGGGAGAAAGATAGTTTTTCACAAAACCAATCTCCACATCCTTGGTCAGAACATCCACGCTATACCTGTCCTGAGCCATATATGCCTGGGCACCAATACGCACCATGCCCGACTCGCCAAGCATAAACTCAACACCGGCATTGCTCTCCTTGTTATTCCAGGCTATTCGTGGAAGCGAAAGGGTGAGATTATCAAGCACAATGCGGTTATCTACATCAGCATCGTAGAACCTGACATTGCCGTTAATAAGTTTAATATTGTCTATCAAAAACTTTAGATTACTCTCGGTTGCCAAAGTATCGGGACCGGAAATACTGTCGGCCGGAAACAATGATTGGAAATTGAACCTGTCGTTATGTTTCACAATATTTACCCACGCACTGTCGAGCGTAACCTGAGAAAAGGCATATTCGCCCGAAAGCAGTTTCCATGGCTCAAAATCGACAAATAGTTCCTTCATCCCACCCAGGAGAGTTGTATCATCAGCTTCAAAAACAGTGAGTCCCGAAGCTTTAACCGAGATATCAACATAGTTGAAACTCAACCCGTCCAGCACTAATCGAATGCCTGTCAGCTCTTTACTGTTTTTGTTGATATATCCCTTTACGATATCGGAGGCGTAGTAAAGTAAAACGCCAATAACAACCAAAAACGAAAACGGAATCAAAAACCTCTTTTTGAGAAAAAAACTCATTTGAAATGAATTTTGTGAAATAATTATTTAATAGATATACAAAACTAAACCACTTATGGTTAAAGGACAACAAAACTAAACACTTTTTGACCAGAAGAGTCCGACTATTGATTGCTGCGACAATAGTGGTTGACAGAAAAATTGAATCATGACAAAAAGAGAGTTATCTTTGCCATTAGAAACGAATTAATAAAGAATGAATTTTCTTGCACACCTTGCATTGTCCGGTGATGACCATGAGGTGATGGTGGGGAATTTTATTGGCGATTTTGTAAAGGGCAATTCCTACCAGAACTATCCGCCTAAGATTCAGAAAGGTATCCTGATGCACCGCACCATCGACTATTTCACCGACCGTCATCAATCGACCAAAATATGCAGCCAGTTACTTTACGAAGGGTATGGACGCTACTCCGGAGTGGTGGTTGATGTTTTCTTCGACCATTTTCTGGCAGAAAACTGGAATAGTTTTTATACCGATATAACCTTGCATCAATTTGTAACAAAAGCACATAAGATACTTCTAAAACACTATTTTACTCTACCGGGCGAGGTAAAAGGTTTTTTGCCCTTTTTAATCAACAGCCGTCGTTTGGAGAACTACCGTCATTTCGATTCACTCGAAAGGTCGCTCGAAATAATGAGTAACCGCACCTCGCTTCCATCACACGTCCCATTTGCAATTGCCACACTTAAAGATAATTACGACCTGTTTAGAGACAATTTCTTTATTCTTTACAACGACCTGCAACAGCATCTAAACATCAGCAACAACCAACAATAGAAGCACTTACAAACCTGTCTTTCCCTTGCAAATCCTTAATAACCCTGGCTTCAAAGCCCAAACCGGCCAATAACACAATCATCTCATCACCAAGGGCTTCGTTAATTTCGAAATACAACCGCCCATCTTTGCGGAGCAGTGCAAGAACTTGCCGGGCAATGGCGCGATAGAAAACCAAAGGATCGGCATCGGGAACAAATAGTGCCAAATGCGGCTCATTATCAAGCACATTGGAGTGCATCAAAGCTTTTTCGCTGTCCCGGATATAGGGCGGATTACTTACTATGACATCATATTTTTTATCAGCAACTAACTGGGTGACAAGTATATCAACTATCTTAAACCCGACATCAACACCAAATGCCGATGCATTTCTCCTGGCAACACCAAGCGCGCTTTCCGATATATCCCAAGCCTCAACAGTCGTGGCGGGCATATTATATTTTAACGAAACAGCAATACATCCGCTGCCTGTACCAATATCTAGAATTGAGGCAGCCGGATTGCCATTCTCCTTAATAACCATATCTACAAGCTCTTCGGTTTCAGGTCGCGGAATCAGCACCGACTGATCGACATAAAAATCGAGGCCATAAAAATGTGCCGAACCAATAACATATTGAACCGGCTCATGAGTCAAAACACGCTCCAATTGCTGAATGATAGCAGTCTCATCTGCATCAGCCACAACATCATAGCCACTGGTAACAAGCGCGGTAGAACTTAGTTTAAGATTGTGCATCAGCAAAATGCGTGCGGTATAACGCGCCTCTTCAACTGCCATAACCGGCTGCAAGGAAGTAACCAGTTTTTGCCTTAACTCCTGAATTGTAGAACCCATGGTAAAATGATGTTTTTAAAAAAAATCAATTCTCACTATATTAACCGCAAATTTAAGAACAATGGCCGAACATTCAGCACAGATGGAACAATACATGCGCCGGTGTATCCAGCTTGCCCTAAAAGCACAAGGAATGACATCGCCCAACCCAATGGTAGGAAGCGTGATAGTTCATAACGATAAAATTATTGGCGAAGGCTTTCACCTGAAAGCAGGCACACCTCACGCCGAGGTTAATGCCATCAACAGCGTGAAAAACCAGGAGTTGCTAAAAGAGAGCACACTGTATGTAAACCTTGAGCCATGCGCACATTTTGGCCGCACACCGCCATGCTCGCTTCTGATAATTGAGAAACAGATTCCCAGAGTTGTGATTGGCTGCATCGACACTTTTTCGGAAGTGGCAGGCAAAGGTATTGAAATGATGCAAAACAATGGCATTGAAGTCATTACAGGAGTATGCGAAGCCGAATCGCGCCACCTGAACCGACGATTTTTCACCTTTCACGAACAAAAAAGGCCATACATAATTCTCAAATGGGCACAATCGGCCGATGGCTATATTGATGCACTGCGAACAGCTGATAAAAAACCACTGTGGCTAACCAACTCCATTTCACGAATGTATGTGCACAAACAACGCACCGAAGAGGATGCCATTCTCATAGGCACCAACACGGCCTTACTTGATAATCCCTCATTAACAGTGCGTTCGTGGCATGGTCGCCAGCCCGTGAGAGTAGTAATAGACCGGAAGTTAAAGCTGCCACACACACTGAATATTTTCAGCGACGGACTGCCTTTGGTTGTAATAAACGAAATAAAATCATCGGAAGAAGGAGATATAAAATATATTAAAACAGATTTTGAGGTTAACTTTACAGATAACCTTATGAAAGAACTTTACAATATCGGCTTACAATCGGTGGTAATTGAAGGCGGAAGAGTAACATTGGAATCCTTCATTAAAGACGGACTATGGGATGAAGCATTTGTATATCAAGGCAATACCTTTATCAACCATGGCATTGAAGCACCTTTGTTGAACGCCCGGCCACAAAGTGAAATTATGCTTGGCGGGGTGAGGCTGTTCATATTCAGAAAATAAAAACGGCCAAAAAAAGAGTGTAATAAACAAATTATCCGGCAATTTTTATTATATTGTTTCAAAAGCGGTTAATATGTTTTTTATCGATTATCTGCCACCACTGTTTCGCACCATTCTGATATCGGCATATTCGGCAACGATATTGGTAGTGGTGATACTCATTATCATGGAAAACCGCAGCCCGTTAAAGACTATTGCATGGATTCTGGTGCTGATGCTTTTACCAGGATTGGGAATTGTGTTTTACATATTCTTCGGACAAAACCTTAGAAAAGAGAAGATAATTGCACGGAAAGGCCTTAAGAATGATGAGCTTCTGATATCGATGGCACACGCCCAAATTGAACGGCTGAGTGATGGCGACCTCGCAAACCATCCTGCTATACAGGCCAAGCAGCACATAATAAAGCTGTTACTCAACAACTCAAACTCTGTGGTAACGGTTGGCAACAAGGTGACAATTCTCAACAACGGCAAGGACACTTTTGATGAGATAATAGATGCTATTGAGTGTGCAGAACACTTCATACATATTGAATACTATATTTTTGCAGATGATAATATTGGCCGGCGCATTGTTGATATACTAAAGCGCAAGGCAGCACAGGGTATTGAGGTGCGCATGATAGTAGATGACGTGGGAAGCTGGGAGCTGAAACGGAGATTTTTTGACGACCTGCGTAAATCGGGTATAGAGATAGAGAGTTTCCTTCAGGTGCGATTTCCAAAATTCACCAGCAGAGTGAATTACCGGAATCACCGCAAAATAGTTATTGTAGATGGCCAGATTGGATTTTTGGGTGGCATTAACGTGGCCGATAGATATATAGAGAACAGCACCGACAATATATTCTGGCGCGATATGCACCTAAAAATCGAAGGTGACGCTGTAAATCCACTTCAGATAGTGTTTTTGACCGACTGGTATTTTGTCAGACAGCAGGAGTTAGCCGATGCCAAATATTTCCCTCACCACAAACCGTCGGGCGACAAGCTGGTGCAGATTACGGCAAGCGGCCCAGACACCGACTGGCCGGCAATAAAGATGGGAATCTTTCATGCAATAGCATCAGCCCGAAAGTATGTTTACATTGCCACGCCCTATCTGATGCCGGGAGAAACAATATTGATGGCTCTCAAAACAGCGGCAATGGGCGGCGTGGATGTTAGACTGCTGATACCGCAAAAGAGCGATGCAATTGTAACAGGCTATGGTTCACACTCCTACGTAAAAGAGCTGCTCGAAGCCAACGTAAAGGTATATTTCTACACCCGTGGATTTCTTCATAGCAAGACGCTTGTAGCCGACGATATCTTAAGTACAATAGGATCAACCAATATCGACATCCGCAGTTTCGACCAGAACTTTGAGGTAAACGCATTTATCATGGACGAGGCATTGGCTATTGAGATGAGAGACATCTTTATAAACGACCTTCAGGATGCACGCAAGATTGATATCGACAGTTGGAGACGACGCCCACTGAAGCAGAAGGCAAAAGAGTCGTTTGCACGGATATTCAGCCCTCTGATGTAAAAATTCACAACCAACCTGGCAGTGCAAAAAACAAATTGAAGAAAAACTTATCAATTCTCTTTGAAATGATAATTCAATTATATTTATTTGCGGTTATGAAACAAAACGAAGCACATATAAATATTTTTCCTTCCACCGGGTTTGCTTCGACCTTGTGCTCTTCTTCTTTTATGATGATGGGTATGATGTGCAGCATGATGATGTCATGTTGAGACTTTGCGCATCGTATCTGAAATTCCGTTTTTGATAATAGAACAAAAGATGCCGATGCGCAATCGGAAGGCTGATTTTGTAACTATTATAAACCGGAATAAACAATGAAAAAACTACAATTCGAAACACTCCAAGTGCATGCAGGTCAAGAGGTTGACCCAACAACACTATCAAGGGCACTGCCTATTTACCAAACAAGCTCATACGTTTTTAAGGATGCCGACCATGCAGCCAATCTGTTTGGACTCAAGGAGTTTGGCAACATCTACACACGGCTTCAAAACCCCACCAGCGATGTATTTGAAAAACGGATAGCAGCCCTCGAGGGCGGTGTTGGCGCACTGGCAGTTTCATCGGGTATGGCAGCGCAATTCATAGCACTCACCAACATTCTCCAGAGTGGCGATAACTTTGTGTCGTCATCATTCCTTTACGGAGGGACATACAACCAGTTTAAGGTTCAGTTTAAGCGGCTTGGCATAAATGTAAAGTTTGTAACTTCCGATGATCCGGCCGATTTTGAAGCAGCAATCGACGAAAATACCAAAGCCCTCTATATCGAATCGATAGGAAACCCAAGATTCAACATTCCCGATTTCCGCAAATTTGCCGATGTGGCACACAAGCACGGCATACCGCTTATTGTCGATAACA
>JBDHYT010000047.1:0-11437 GCA_039811485.1 Marinilabiliaceae bacterium
TTTTAGCCACTCATGGGTTAGATTTCATTACAAATATAAAACATTACTAATTCCAACTAAACAATAAAGCTGTTGCGGAGAATTAACTCCACAGCCGTGAAAAAAAATGTAAGAATTAGAGCCTAACGATATTTAGGCATTGTCTGTGGTGTGAAAAGGAGGTGCGCGCCCCTTGGTTGTGCCCTGAAGGGGTGATATGACAAGGTGTGGTTTCACCTCGGGATAGAAAAAATCTGACACAGCCAGTAATGACGATTGGCTGTGGATGGCAGGTAACTCATCGATGAGGAAGTTGCACAGGCAACAGAAGTCCTTGAACGAGTGTGGTTGTGAAGAACCATCAGACGAGGTGCTTTTGCCCAGCGGGTGGGCATGCTCCACCAATGTGCCGTCGTGAAGAATATGTGTATGCCTGTGAGTCACACCAATCTGGAAACTCCAGAATGTGAGCATCATCAGTACAATGGACAATATTCTTTTCAGCATAAACAGTTTGTTTTACGGTGGCAAAAATAGTTATTCAAACCATCTTTCCCAGTAATATTTATCATCTTAGGTTCAAAATACCATGAAATTGTTATCATGTAATGTTGAGACCATAGGATAACATACAAAAACAGTACCTAAAAATAGTGAGTGTAAAATGCTGAAAAATATAGATATAGATAAACAAAGATTGAAAATTGATGTTAAATAAGTATTTCATCATCAGAATCATTAACTTTGCAATTATGGCAAGGACAAAAAACAACAGAGTGGTGCTTCAGCCACCACGGATAAAAGGATTCAATCCTATAGGGAATTACAGTAAGGAGAAGAAGGTTACCACACTTTTTATTGAAGAGTATGAAAGTATCCGCCTTCTTGATTATGATATGCTTTCGCAGGTAGAGGCTGCCAAATATATGCAGGTGTCGCGCCCTACCTTAACCCGTATTTATCAGGCGGCAAGGCAGAAGATTGCCACAGCACTGGTCGAAGGCAGTATGGTGACCATTGAGGGTGGTAGTGCGGTATATTCCGACGAGTGGCAGGAGTGCCCCAATTGCGAAGGGCGTTTCTCGATTAAAAACGCAACCACATGCTCGTTATGCGATCACAGTGTCAACCAACTTGTGGCTATACCTATCGATCAGCCATCAGAGTCGGCATCGATATTTACGGCATTTGCCCGGGCTCCCTATTTTATGCTTACCGATCATCTGAACCGCACCGTGACCATCGAAAATACGATGCTCGACCAGCCCCAAACGGGTATGAAGGTTGTGGAGATGCTGCATAAGCTCGGTATGACGGCTATAGCAGCCTACGAACTTGGAATACCTGTCATCGAACGGGCCCAGAAATACAATATGAATCTGATTCTATTGCCGTCTAAGTGCCGTACCGCCAAGGATGTGCTGAAATTAGTGAAAAAAGATATGAAATGATTGTTGCTGTTCCGAAAAAAGATGGTGCGCACAATATGTGTTTCGACGGTTGCAAGTGTTTTGCAATCTTCGATACAGATAATCAACCGGAATCGAAGGGCGCTATTGGTGTGCTTTTTTTGCCAATGAGCTGTGATGCCGATGATTACGATATACTTACTTCGGCCGGTATAGAGGTTGTAAACCAATTGCCTGCCTGAGTGGTTTCGGATGCAGGGATGTGTAGTGGATTATTAATTCGGAAAAATATTTTACGATGAGCATTATCAAACATAAAGCAAAAGCACGGGTAAGGTACAGCGATACCGATCAGATGGGGTTTATGCACCATTCAAATTATGCGCGATTTTATGAAAATGCACGCTGGGAATTCTTCAGAGACATGAATATTCCTTATTCTGAAATTGAGGAACAGGGAGTTCTGATGCCTGTCATCGATGTGGCATTCCGTTTTATAAAACCGGCCTATTACGATGAGGAGTTAACTATCGTAACTACTGTTTCGTTGAAGAGGGCTGTGAAGATGAAGTTTGAATATCAGATGTTTAACTCAAAAGATGAGTTGATTAACGAGGGACACGTAACCACCGGATTTGTGCATAAGGCGGGTCTGAAACCTTGCCAGCCACCTCTCTCCATCACACAGGCTTTTGAGAAGTACAGCGAACAGAACCAGTGATTTTTTACTTTTCATAGAATAGTTATTTTGTTTTAAGCACCATTTGCGGGCTATGTCCGAACTTAGCACTCAGAATATAATGTATTTGCCCGGAGTGGGTCCCAAGCGTGCCGAATTATTGGCCGGCGAGCTTAAGATAGCATCCGTAGAGGATTTAATCTATTACTTCCCATTCAAATATGTGGATAGAAGCAAGGTGTATGCCATTGGTGAGATTGACGCAAGGCTGCCATATATTCAGATAAAGGGGAGGTTCACTTCACTTCAGACAGTGGGGCAGGCACGCCAGACGCGACTTGTTGCCACGTTTGCCGACTCAACCGGATTTGTTGAATTGGTGTGGTTTAAATCGGTGAAGCACATAAAGGAGAGTATCGATGCTGCCTCTGAGTATCTTATTTTCGGCAAGCCAACGGTATTCAATGGTGTAGTTAACATTGTTCATCCTGAAATGGAAAAGCTGAAAGATGGCAAATCCGTTTTGCCCGGTAATCTTCAGGCTTTTTACAATACTTCGGAGAAGATGAAAACCAATTTTCTCAACTCACGTGCGTTGCAGAAGATGATGATTGCCGCTTTTCAGTCGTTTCAAGGGAAGATAAGTGAGTCGCTTCCGGCATCGCTGTTGTCGGGTCTCCATCTGATGAACCGGCATGAGGCACTCTATTGTGTCCATTTTCCCGATGATGCCGTTTCGCTCGATAAAGCACGCTTCAGATTGAAATTTGAAGAGCTCTTTTATATCCAGCTCAGCATACTTCGCCAGCGCAACCAGCGCACCGCCCATACTCACGGTTTGCAGTTTGGTGTTGTTGGCGACTATCTCAACGGTTTTTATGCCTCCCATTTGCCGTTCAGCCTTACCGATGCCCAGAAACGTGTTATTAGGGAGATAAGGAGAGATATGGGGTCGGGAAAACAGATGAACCGTCTTCTCCAGGGCGATGTCGGATCGGGAAAGACACTGGTGGCACTGATGGTGATGCTTATTGCCCTCGACAACAGTTTTCAGGCATGCCTGATGGCACCTACCGAAATACTTGCTACACAGCATTATGAGAGTATCAGCCAGATGCTTAAGGATATGCCGGTGAAAATAGGATTGCTAACCGGATCGACCCGCAAGAAGGAGCGTGTTGAGCTTCATGAGATGCTGCAAAATGGTGAGATGCAGATTCTTATAGGTACGCATGCACTTCTTGAAGATGTGGTGAAATTCAGCAACCTGGGTTTGGTAGTAATAGATGAGCAGCACCGTTTTGGCGTTGCCCAGCGTGCCAGCCTGTGGAAGAAGAGCAGCGTGCCTCCTCATATTCTGGTGATGACTGCCACACCTATCCCCCGTACACTTGCAATGACCATTTACGGCGATCTTGACGTGTCGGTGATTGACCAGTTGCCACCCGGCCGAAAACCTATTCAGACAGAGCACTATTTTCACAATAAACGTAATAACCTGAACCGTTTTATCCGTTCCGAAATTGATAAGGGACGGCAGGTCTATGTGGTCTATCCGCTTATTGAGGAGTCGGAGAAGATGGATTTTAAAAACCTGAATGAGGGTTACGAATATATCCGTGCCGTTTTTCCCGATCTGAACACATGCATGGTGCATGGTAAGATGAAGCCAGCCGAAAAGGATGAGGCAATGCAGCAGTTTGCATCGGGCAGGGCACATATCATGGTTGCCACCACAGTTATTGAGGTGGGGGTGAATGTTCCCAATGCTTCGGTGATGGTGATTGAGAGTGCCGAACGTTTTGGCCTGTCGCAGCTCCACCAGCTCAGGGGTAGGGTGGGGCGCGGTGCCGACCAGAGTTACTGCATCCTGATGACGGGACATAAGCTGAGCGACGAGACCCGCAAACGGATGGAGATTATGGTGCGCTCCACCGATGGGTTCGAGATTGCCGAAGCCGACCTTAAGATGCGCGGCCCCGGCGATTTGAGCGGCACCCAGCAAAGCGGACTTCCGTTTGAACTCAAAATTGCAAATATTGCCCAGGATGGCCGCATTCTTCAACTGGCGCGCGATACAGCCATCGAAATTCTTAAATCCGACCCTCTGTTGGAGAGTCAGGATAACTATATCCTTGCCAAACAGCTTCAAAAACTTGCCCGCCAGAAGATGAACTGGAGTATGATAAGCTGATTATTTATCATTGTCATTTTTTTCTGATGCCGTTCATCATAGTTTTCACTGTATTCGTCAATACATAATTTTGATGATAGTTGTGGTTTTTGTACGCGTATATTGTTGATTTATTGGATTGTAAGTAGTAATCCTTTGCCCGTGTGCGTTATGTTATTATGTGTTTCGCACTTGACATTGGGATGTTATCTCTCTAATTTTACTTCATGAAACTTAATGGACAAATTATTAAATCAGTTTTATATGAAAAAGCTATTGTTCCTTTCGCTCATAGTTAGCGTATTTTTGATTGGTGGATGTCAAAAGATTGACACAGTTGATGTTCCTGGTAATATTCCTGGAATGGGTGAAAACACCGATGCATTGGAGGTTAAGCCGGTTACTCTTCCTCAGAATGTTGAATTAGTGGGAGTTATTAAGGGTGTGGGTAAAGATGAAAACAAATCATCATCACTTTATCCTAACAATAAAGTGTTTGGTAGTGGCTGCAATTACGTTACCGTCGAATACACTCTCCGTAATAACAACAAATATCCTGTTACTGTATTTATTCCGGCAGGTACTATTTTCAAATCAAACAATGCTGCCTATCAGCACGGTATTTTGTTACAGTGGGTATGGGCGGTAATTCCTGCCCAGTCTGAGCGTACAGTGCTGTTACACCTTTACTGTGTTAACTGGGGTAAGTATGATTCCGACAGTGATGTTACATATCAAATGTTGGGACAAACCCTTTCAGGTCCAATGCAAGGGTTATTGGATTTGTTGAAACTTAAACAAATTAACTTCGAGTTCTATGGTAGTGATGCCAAGTCGGCAGTTGATCCTATAGCCAAAGTTCTTCAGGATGCAGTATGGGGTTTGACAAATCATGGAAATGCCATCAGTAGTGATGTTAAAAATCTGATTAAGGCTCTTCCTGATTTGGATAAATCATTGGTTCCAGAGAAGATGTATAACCCATCTGCTACACTACCAGTATTCTTTGAAGAGTATAAAGTGAAGTAAAAAAACTGTTTTGCAACAGTTTTTACTGGAGGGATGCCCGTTGGGCATCCCTTTTAGTTTTTATGGCAAACAAGTTGTAGTGGTGTAATGTGTTAATTTTATGATTTTTGCACCTAATTTTTATTTATTCTAAACACAAATAAGCAAAGTGTAATTAAAATACAAATAGTAGTTATAATTTTGACAAGTTTTTACACTAAAGTATGAGTTATTCAGAAAAGATAGAACATCAGGGAATAGTTGCCTCGGTTGACGGGCAAGATATTCAGGTTCAGATTGTTAGTATGTCGGCCTGTAGTGCCTGTCATGCCAAAGGGGCATGTACTGCTGCCGATACCGAAGAGAAACTTGTAAGTATCCATCAGGATATTAAAGGTGTCAAAGCCGGTGATGTAGTTACTATTACCGGTGAAAAACGTACAGGTAATCTTGCCGTAATGCTTGCCTATGTGTTGCCTCTTATTCTGGTTGTTGTGGTGCTGTCGGTGCTGTTTGTAATTACCGGCAATGAGGTGAAATCGGGGCTTTGGGGGTTGTTTAGCCTGATTCCCTATTATGCAGTGCTGTCGTTGTTCAGTAAAAAATTGAGAAATAGCTTTTCGTTTCAAATAAAAAATCAAAGTAATTGATATGAATATAGTTTTTATCACCATTGTTACGCTTGTGGCGTTGGGTTTGATTTCTGCAGTCATTCTCTATTTTGTTGCACAGAAGTTTAAGGTTTTTGAAGACCCTAAGATAGATGAGGTAGAGCAGGTGTTGCCTGCTGCCAACTGTGGTGGTTGCGGTTACCCCGGATGTAGGGGCTTTGCCGAGGCTTTGGTTAAGGCCGACGATATCTCATCGATGAACTGCCCTGTGGGTGGTGCTACCGTGATGGCGAGTGTGGCTGATATTCTTGGTAAGGCTGTATCGGCGGCTGCGCCTAAAGTTGCCGTGGTTCGCTGTAATGGTAGCTGCGAGTTTCGCCCAAAACTCACCCAATACGACGGTGCCACAACATGTGCCATTGCAGCACAGCATTATGGTAGCGAGACCGGCTGCTCTTATGGTTGTTACGGTCTGGGCGACTGTGTTGACGCCTGCGATTTCGACGCTATGTATATGGATGAGAAAACAGGCCTGCCTGTGATTATCGAAGATAAGTGTGTGGCTTGTGGAGCATGCGTTAAGGCTTGTCCTAAATCAATCATCGAGTTGCGTAACAAAGGCCCCAAAGGACGCCGCATTTTTGTGTCGTGCGTTAATAAGGATAAGGGGGCAATTGCCAAAAAATCGTGCGAAGTGGCATGTATAGGTTGTGGCAAGTGTGAGAAAGAGTGTGCTTTTGATGCCATCACTATCAAGGATAATCTTGCATACATCGATTACAACAAATGTAAACTTTGTCGTAAGTGTGTGAGCGTGTGTCCTACCAACTCGATTCACGAAATAAACTTCCCGCCACGCAAACTCGAGAAAGAGGCTGCCGTGGAAGAGGCAAAAGCATAACATAAAGAATAACAATCCATTAGATATAATTAAATCTGGAGGACAAAAACGTGTTAAAGACATTTTCATTAGGAGGTATCCATCCGGCAGAGAATAAAATTTCAGCAGGCAGTGCCATTGAAGTGCTGCCAATGCCGGAGAGTGTAACGGTACCTGTTTCGCAACATATTGGCGCACCATCGGAGGTGCTGGTTAAAAAAGGTGATGTGGTTAAGACCGGACAACTTATTGCCAAGTCGGCAGGTTTTGTGTCGGCCAATATCCATTCGCCCGTTTCAGGAACTGTACAGAAGGTTGAGGATGTGGCTGATGCCACAGGCTACCGTAAGATGGCCGTAATCATCAAAACCGAAGGCGACGAGTGGGATGAGAGCATCCGGCGTAGCAACGGTGTGGTGCGCGACATTTCGGTATCATCAGAAGAGATAGTTAAAAAGATTGCCGAGATGGGGCTTGTGGGACTTGGTGGTGCCACATTTCCGTCGCATGTTAAATTGGCTGTTCCTCCGGGAAAGAGGTGCGACTATCTTATTATCAACGGGGTGGAGTGTGAGCCATATCTCACCAGCGACCACCGGCTTATGCTTGAGCGAGGCGAGGAGATAATTGTCGGTATCCGTATTCTTATGAAGGCATTGAATGTGAACAAGGCTATCATCGGAATAGAGAATAACAAACCCGATGCCATTGATAATATGAAAAAGCTGGCTGGCGCATATTCGGAGATTACCGTCCAGCCGCTTAAGGTGCAGTATCCGCAGGGTGGCGAAAAACAGCTTATCGATGCATGTATCAAACGTCAGATTCCGTCGGGTAAACTGCCGATAGATGTTGGTGCCGTGGTTCACAACGTGGGTACCGCATTTGCTGTTTATGAGGCGGTGCAGCTGAACAAACCATTGGTGGAGCGTGTGGTGTGCGTAACAGGCAAATCGGTAAGGAAACCATCCAACTTTTTGGTGAGAATCGGAACTCCGGTTAAATCGCTTATCGAAGCTGCCGGCGGACTGCCCGAGGATACCGGCAAGGTTGTTGGTGGAGGCCCTATGATGGGTAAAGCACTTGTGTCAACCGATATCCCGGTAACCAAAGGAACTTCCGGAATACTTGTGATGCGTCAGGAAGAGTCGCAACGGGGAAAGATGCAGAACTGTATCCGTTGCAGCAAATGTGTATCGGTATGCCCGATGGGATTGTCGCCCTATCTGCTGATGGCCGTTTCGGACAAAAAGATGTGGGAGAGAGCCGAAGAGGAGCGTATAATGGATTGTATCGAATGTGGTTCGTGCAGTTACACCTGCCCGGCCAACCGTCCGCTGCTCGACTATATACGTTTCGGCAAGGCAAAAGTGGGTCAGATTATCAGGTCAAGAGTAAAACAATAAAATCAACTCATATAAGATGAACAAATTAATAATATCGCCCTCACCACATGTTCACAGCGGCGACTCGGTAAAGAAAAATATGTACGGAGTCATCATTGCGCTGTTGCCTGCATTGGCGGCCTCACTCTGGTTTTTTGGGCTTGGTGCGTTAGTGGTTGTTCTAACGTCGGTGGCTGCATGTGTGCTTTTCGAGTATCTCATTCAGCGTTTTGTACTTAAGACTGAGGCGTCAATTACCGACGGCTCCGCAGCCATCACCGGTCTGCTGCTGGCTTTCAACCTTCCTTCGAACCTGCCTTTATGGATTATTATCATTGGTGCACTGGTTGCGGTAGGCATTGGCAAACTTGCATTTGGCGGATTGGGTAATAACCCTTTTAACCCGGCTTTGGTAGGTCGCGTGTTTCTGCTGATATCTTTCCCGGTGCAGATGACCTCATGGCCGATACCCGGAGGTGATAATCTTACCAAGTATCTTGATGCATCGACAGGAGCCACTCCGCTTGCTATTGTGAAAGAAGGACTGAAGAACGGTGAGTCGATAACATCGCTTTTTGAAAAGCTTCCTTCTGCAATGGATATGCTGATAGGCTTTAAAGGCGGTTCGGCCGGTGAAGTGGCCGCAATAGCTCTACTGATTGGTCTTGTATATATGCTTGTGCGCCGCATCATCACATGGCATATCCCGGTTAGCATCCTGGCTACCATCGCTATATTTACTGCCGCACTTCATCTTTCAAATCCCGAATTGTATGCAGGCCCTGTGTTTCACCTTCTTACAGGTGGTGTGATGCTTGGTGCAATATTTATGGCCACCGATTATGTTACGTCGCCAATGAGCAGCAACGGGATGATATTGTACGGTATAGGTATAGGTGTTCTAACAGTGTTGATAAGGGTGTTTGGTGCAT
The DNA here is from genome assembly GCA_039811485.1 of Marinilabiliaceae bacterium. Taxonomy (GTDB): domain Bacteria; phylum Bacteroidota; class Bacteroidia; order Bacteroidales; family Marinilabiliaceae; genus JAGPIS01. The sequence continues at coordinate 9,057 of JBDHYT010000047.1, forward strand.
ATCCCGAAGGAGTGTCGTTTGCCATTCTTATTATGAATGGTTTTACGCCTTTGATAAACAGGTATATGCGTCCGCGTGCCTTTGGCGAGGCAGTTAAAGAGATTAAAAACTAACCCGGTTGATTTATTAAAATGGCAAAGACAGAATCTACACTAAAAAATATGGTTGTCAGCCTTCTGGTTATCACTCTGATATCCGGTGCGTCGCTGGGAGCCATGTATAAGCTCACCAAAGAGCCTATTGAGGCATCAAGAATGGCTAAACAACAGAATGCCATAAGTGATGTTACCCTTGAATTTGACAATAATCCTGTGGCCGAAGCTTTTGATGCCACCACACCCGATGGCATCACGGTGAAACTTTTCCCGGCTAAGAAAAACGGCCAGCTTGTTGCAATGGCTGTCGAGTCGCTTACAAACAAAGGTTTTGCCGGCGAGGTGAAGGTGATGATAGGTTTCCGCCCCGATGGATCCATCATCAACTATCAGGTGTTGGAGCATAAAGAGACTCCCGGACTTGGAACAAAGATGGCCGACTGGTTTAAAACCGATAAGGGTTCGCAGAGTATTATCGGCAAAAACCCCGGAACAAACAATCTTACCGTAGTCAAAGACGGAGGTGAGGTTGATGCCATAACAGCCGCTACCATCAGTTCACGTGCATTCTTGGATGCAGTAGCCACTGCCTACAGTGCGTTTAAAAATAGTCTGCCCACACAGGAAGTTGCTGTAACCGATTCTATTTCATCTACGGAAGGAGGTATTCAATGAGTAATATTAAGGTTTTAACCAATGGCTTTCTGAAAGAAAATCCGTCATTGGTTCTGCTGTTGGGCATGTGCCCTACACTTGGAGTTACATCATCGGCCATCAACGGCCTTGGAATGGGACTGGCAACCACATTTGTGTTGGTGATGTCAAACCTGGTTGTTTCGTTGGTTAAAGATTTTATACCCGACAAGGTGCGTATCCCTGCCTTTATTGTGATTATCGCAACATTTGTTACTGTTGTGGAGATGACTATGCAAGCTTATACTCCTGCATTGTTCGACTCACTGGGTATTTTCATTCCTCTGATTGTGGTTAACTGCATCGTTCTTGGCCGTGCCGAGGCTTTTGCATCGAAAAACAAACCTGTCCTTTCTGCATTGGATGGTCTTGGTATGGGACTTGGCTTTTCGTTTTCGCTTACTGTGCTGGGCTCCATCAGAGAGATTCTTGGTAGTGGGAAAGCCTTTGGAATGACCATTTTTCCTGAGCATTACGGAATGCTGATATTCGTTCTTGCTCCGGGTGCTTTTATTGCATTAGGATTTCTGATTGCTTTTATTAACCGTTTTAAAAAGGCCTAAGGAGGATTGATGATGAGCTATATATTACTTTTTATATCGGCAATGATTGTTAACAACGTGGTGCTTACCCAGTTTCTGGGTATATGCCCGTTCTTAGGCGTGTCGAAACGTATATCAACAGCACTTGGAATGACAGGTGCCGTTACTTTTGTTATTGTTATTGCAACCATTGTTACCTATCTGGTTCAGAAGACTGTTCTTGAACCTTTTAATCTTCAGTATCTGCAGACTATTTCGTTTATATTGATAATTGCTGCACTGGTGCAGATGGTTGAGATTATCCTTAAGAAGGTGAGCCCTCCGCTATATCAGGCTCTAGGAGTGTTCCTGCCGCTTATTACCACCAACTGTGCCGTTCTTGGTGTGGCTATTCTTACCATTCAGAAGGATTACAATATTGTGGAGGCTGTGGTGTTCTCTGGTGCTACTGCCCTTGGTTTCGGCCTTGCACTTATTACCTTTGCCGGTATCCGCGAACAGCTTGATCTTGTTGATCTTCCCAAAGGTATGAGAGGAACCCCTACAGCGCTTCTTGTGGCAGGTATTCTTGCCATGGCATTTATGGGCTTCTCGGGACTAGTGTAAAGATGGCGTCTGTTGATTTTTCAGACAGACGCAAATTAAAATATTAGAATTTCTGCCCGCAGAGTAGTGCAATATAAATTGTGCTACCTGCGGGCAGTTTTTATTATTTCACTGATTTTTAATAGTATCTGTAATTTTGGATGAATCCGGAGTTACAGATGCTTTTTTTATTGTCTATTATTGTTTATTTTTGACAATTAGTTTTAAGTATTATTTATTCTGTTGCAACACTCTTGCAACCAGAATAATTTGATAACCACCCTTCTGTGATATTGATGTAAGCTGAAAGCTCTTTCTTTGGAGAGGAGAGTTGTTGTGTAAATTAGTGAAAATCAATAAATAAATATAATAGAGTCAGAGATGAGAAGAGTTAAAATGTTTTTACCGGGTCTGTTGTTGTGCCTTGGATTGTTCCAGGGAGTCTTAGCTCAGTTACATGGCTATA
>JBDHYT010000048.1:0-11423 GCA_039811485.1 Marinilabiliaceae bacterium
CTCATAAACTGGCACTCTTCTGCCTTATCGCCATTGGGGAACGTCTTTACATATTCACGAAAATAGTGGCCTGCCATGGTGTAATCCTTCAAGCCGTATAGTGAATTTGCATAAGTCACCAATACTGTCTCCGCTCGCTCTGTTCCCCGGTAGATGGACGTGAGCTGACCAAGGAGGGTGGATGCACGCATATAATCCTCCTTGTTGTAGTATTCCAATCCTTTTTCGTACCACTGTTCGTAGTCCATCGACTTTAGCAGCTTCTGGTATTGACTGCACGATAGTGTGGAAAGAACTGTTAATGTTATTAATACCCTCTTTAATACTGTTGCTATCTTCATGTTTGCTGGTTGGCTTTGTGTTGGTTCTTAGTTAGTTGGATGTTTATGGGTTTGTTTACTTCATCATGCAAAGATACAACTTCATTTTTATGTTGGCAAAATATTGTTTCAAACTTTATTCCAAACTACCTTAAAGTTAAGCAAAACCTTGTTTTACATCAACAATCGGATATGGTTACACCGGTTCGCTCTATATTGGGATGGTCTTGGGTGTGATTTTTTTTGACTTTTCGGAATAGAACGGATTAAAAGTATTACATTTGCGGTTAAAATTTAAAACTCAACATTGTGGACATATTTGATAAGATAAAACAGAACATGGGGCCACTTGGCCAGTATGGTAAAGAGGCTCATGGTTATTTTATGTTTCCAAAGCTGGAAGGTGAAATTGGTCCTAAGATGAAATTTAGGGGCAAAGAGGTACTTAACTGGAGCCTTAACAACTATTTGGGTCTTGCCAATCATCCAGAGGTTCGTCGGGTTGATGCTGAGGCATCGGCCGAATACGGACTTGCATATCCAATGGGAGCCCGCATGATGTCGGGACAAACCAGCAAACACGAAGAGCTTGAGGCTGCATTGGCCGAATTCGTTGGCAAACAGGATGCATATCTGCTCAACTTCGGATACCAGGGTATGGTTTCAATCATCGATACTCTATGCGGGCGTAATGATGTAATTGTTTACGACAGCGAGTCGCATGCTTGTATTCTTGATGGTTTGCGCCTTCACATGGGTAAACGGTATGTTTTCCCACATAATGATATCGACAATCTTCGTAAGCAGCTTGAGCGTGCAACCAAACTTGCCGAAAAACAAAACGGAGGTATTCTTGTGATTACCGAAGGTGTGTTCGGTATGGCCGGCGACCTTGGTGCTCTCGACAAGATTGTAGAGCTTAAGAAAGAGTTCAATTTCAGAATCTTGGTTGACGATGCCCACGGATTTGGTACAATGGGTAAAACCGGTGCCGGAGTTGCCGAGCATTTTGGTGTAACCGATCAGATTGATGTTATGTTCGGTACTTTTGCCAAATCGATGGCCGGTATTGGTGGCTTTGTGGCCGGCGACGAAGAGGTAGTTAACTTCCTGCGCTACAATATGCGCTCGCAAATTTTTGCAAAGTCACTGCCAATGCCTATGGTTATCGGAGCTCTGAAGCGTCTTGAGCTACTGCGTACTATGCCCGAACTTAAGGATAACTTGTGGAACATTGTTTATGCACTTAGAAAAGGGCTTAACGATGCAGGCTTCAACACCGGACGTACAGCTTCGCCTGTTACTCCTGTTTTCCTAGAGGGTTCAGTGCCTGAGGCTACAATGCTGATTATGGATTTGCGTGAGAATTATAATATTTTCTGTTCCATAGTTGTATATCCCGTTATACCCAAAGGACAGATTATGCTTCGCCTTATTCCTACTGCCGTTCACACAATGGAAGATGTTGATTATACAATCAAGGCTTTCCGTGAAGTACAGGAGAAACTTAAAGCAGGCAAATATCAAAGCGATAAAATTGCCAGTGTTATCTAATTGAATTATCGATATACGGAGGCCGGTTGCAATTAGCTGCCGGCCTTTTGTATTTAGTGCGATATTTAATCCTACTTAACTCGTCTTGCTTAAATTCATGAGATTTAAAATTACCAGCATCCTGTTTCTGGTTCTGTTTACTGTTGATGCTGAAGCACAACTGATTGATTCGCTGCGTGCTAAAGTGAGGAGTACATATTTTACCCTAAAGTATAATAATGGTGCGGTACTATCTACCAACGACTTTGTAAATGGCATCAACAACAATAGTCAGTCCATTGATTCATACCAGTCGTTATCAGTTGGTTACGGTAAGCAGACACGGGGTAGGCGTGACTGGGAACATATTCACAACTTTCCGGAGTTTGGCATTGCTTTCTATACTGCCAAGTTTCAGAAAGGAAGCGAGATTGGCTACCCAAATGCTCTTTACGGGTTTTATCGTGCTCCGTTTCATCGTTGGCAAAGGTCGGCGCTTATGTTTAATCTTGGATTTGGTTTGACCTACAATTGGCGGCCTTATCATGCTGACGATAATCCTTTTAATGTTGCAATTGGCTCGCATCGAACTGTTTATGTTGGTGTGGGATTAGGATACAACTATTCTCTGTCGCCTCATTGGGTTTTAGCTACCGGCCTTGAAGCAACCCACTTCTCTAATGGTGCCATGCGTAAACCAAACAAAGGAATCAATTTGGTTGCGCCCTATGTCTCCGTTAACTACCTGCTTAGTGGGAATAGTGTGTTTAACCGCAAAATGAATATTCCGCATCAAAGCAGTACAGAACTCTATTTCAGCCTTGGTGCTGGAAGAAAACGAGGAGAGTTTGATACAATAAAGTATGCCGGACTGCTTAATCCATATCAGGATGTGATGTATCGTATCAACTCGCTTTCAACAGCACTTATGCGTCAGTACAGCCACAAAAGCAAAGCCGGTTTGGGTATCGACATTATATACGACGAGTGGCTGGGAAGTTCCATTACTGTTAATGATCGTGGTGAAGCCGATAAGGTACTCAGTAAACGTAGTGCCGACAGATATGCTATGGGTATGTTTGTGGCGCATGAATTTTGTATTAGTCGCTTAAGCGTTGTAACCCAGGTGGGTACATATTTGTGGCGGAGTGATGTCGAAAATAAAAAATATGCTGTGTACCAACGTGCCGGCCTCAAATATCATTTCTCAAACGATATGTTTATAGGTATCAATATATTTGCTCATAAACTGTCGAAAGCCGACTTTATTGAGTGGAATGCTGGTTATAGGTTCAGATGGTTTCAAAAGAAAGTGTCTTGATAGATAGGAAGTTAGATGCTTATGTAACTTTTCCTGAAGAAAAAATGGCTAAAATTCACTTTGCATTCAAAATATAAGTTATTTTTGTGTATGTAATACAATACCGGCCACTCGGGGTGTAGCGCAGTTGGTAGCGCGCTACGTTCGGGACGTAGAGGTCGCCCGTTCGAATCGGGTCACCCCGACAAAAATATCCTGGAAGTAATTTTCAGGATGTTTTTATTTGTAACTATTTGTATTTTTGTGTTTTGTATTGTTCTGCTTATTTAATCTAAATAGATTTTGAGATAATTATGTTGTTTGTAACATCTGTTACATGTTTGATATGAAATAAATTTTTATATTTGAATTAAACAGCGAATTATTCCAATGAAGAAGTTTTTAAATACCATTCCGTACTATTTTGTTGTGCCTATATTCCTCCTGGGAGGATTGTTGGTGGGTATTGGTGCGTATGCGGTTTATATGTCGAGGGCTCATAGCTATTTGTCTGACGACCCTGAAGCATGTATCAACTGCCACATCATGTCGCCATATTACCAGTCGTGGCACAACAGTTCGCATGGCAACTGGACAAACTGTAACGACTGCCATGTACCTCAGGATAATCCTTTCAGTAAATATGCCTTCAAGGCGATGGATGGACTTTATCACTCCTATGTTTTTACAATGCGGGCCGAGCCTCAGGTTATTTCGCCGCGCGATGCCAGTAAGGGTGTGATTATGAATAACTGCATACGTTGCCATACTCAGCTCAATACAGAGTTTGTGAAGACCGGCATGATTGAGTATGCCCAGGTAAAGGCTGGTGAAGGTAAGGCTTGTTGGGACTGCCATCGTAATGTTCCGCATACCACCGTCAACAGTATCTCTTCGTCGCCCAATGTGGTGGCTCCTATGCCCGAATCGCCGGTTCCTACATGGTTGAAAAATATAATGAACAATAAAAAAGCCCAGTAACGATATGTTTAAAAAATTAGCTGAATCAATCAAACGTAAGCCCATCATCGGATGGACTCTTTTTGCGGTAGTCATGGTAGGCGTGTTCCTGCTTGGCTTATTGGCCGCCTCAATAACCGAACGCCGTGCCGAAATTGCAACTCTTTACAGTAATAAGAAGATTGAAATTACAGGCATCAACGCTAAAAATGAGGAGTGGGGTATAAACTATCCTCGTGAGTACAATACCTGGAAAAAAACCAAAGAGATGGATTTCAAATCCAAGCATCTTGGTAATATGCCCGAAGATGTGCTGGAGAGCCGTCCCGAAATGGTGGTTCTGTGGGCTGGTTATGCCTTTTCACGCGACTATTCGGCTCCCCGTGGTCACATGCACGCCATTGAAGATGTGTCGATGACACTGCGCACCGGTACGCCTGATGCCAACCACCCCGACATGCAACCCGCTACCTGCTGGAGCTGTAAAAGCCCCGATGTGCCCCGCATGATGCATGAGATGGGAATTGCAGAGTTTTATAAGTCGCCATGGAGTTCGATGGGTGCCGAAATTGTAAATCCAATTGGCTGTGGCGATTGTCACGACCCTAAAACAATGGATCTTACAATCACACGCCCCGGTCTTATTGAGGCCTTCGAGCGTCAGGGACGTAATATTGCCGATGCAACACCACAGGAGATGCGTTCGCTCGTTTGTGCCCAGTGCCACGTAGAGTATTACTTCAAAGGCGATGGCAAATACCTTACATTCCCTTGGGATGGCGGCATGACAGTGGAGGCTATGGAAGAGTATTATGACAATGCCGAGTATAAAGACTGGGTGCATACCTTAAGTCGTGCTCCAATGCTCAAGGCTCAACACCCCGATTATGAACTGTTCCTGTTAGGCCCGCACTCACAGCGTGGTCTTGGTTGTGCCGACTGCCACATGCCTTACAAATCGGAAGGTGGAATCAAATATTCCGATCACCAGATCATGAGCCCGCTTAAGAATATCAACTCTACATGTCAGACATGTCACCGCGATACAGAGGAAAACCTTCGTAACTACGTATATACATATCAGGATAAAGCCCTTGAGATACGTAACCGCATAGAGAAGGAGCTCTCAAAAGCACATATCATGGCAAAAACAGCCTGGGATAAAGGTGCTACCGAAGAACAGATGAAGAAGACTCTTCAACTGCTCCGTCAGGCGCAGTGGCGTTGGGATTTTGCAGTGGCTTCGCATGGTGCATCATTCCATGCTCCGGTAGAGACTCAGCGCATACTAGCCCATAGCCTCGACCGCTCAATGCAGGCTCAGTTGGAGCTTCAGAAAGTACTGTTTTCACTTGGTGTTAACGATGTTACTATGCCTGACATCTCTACCAAAGCTAAAGCTCAGGAGTATATTGGCCTTGATATGAAGAAACTTAGAGACGAGAAAGATCAGTGGAATAAAACAACTCTTCCTGCATGGCTCGAAAAAGCCAAAGCAGAAGGCAAAATTGTATCTCAACTATAATGAGTGAAAAATCAAAACAGTTCTGGCAATCACCATGGGGTTATCCTCAAAGCATTCTGGTGGTTGCCGGAATTTTTTTAGTCGGTATAGTGCTGCAACTTGTTGTTGGCACTTTTAATTTTTTCCTGCTTGCACGGCCTGTCAACATTATTTTTGTTGGTACTCTTACGCTAATCATCCTCCTTGCAGGGTCGCTTTTCCGTAATTCGGCACTTGTACGATGGCTATCGGGTGTTCCGCTCTCTGTTGTGCTTATCGTTACCATGGTTATCCTTACCTTTATTATGGGGCTGATACCACAACTCGCCGGCGAAGGTGACTCTGTGCTGTTACTTGGCTGGGATACAATGACGCGCAGCTGGCCTTTTGTGCTTATATATGTTGCAACGCTTCTGTCGCTCGGAATAATTACTGCAAAACGACTGTTTGCATTTAGGATTCAGGATTATGCTTTCTATCTAAATCACCTTGGATTGTGGCTGTTGCTTGTGGCATCTGGTTTTGGTTATGCCGATCTGGAGCGATATGTTATGTATGTGCAAGAGGGTTCTACCGAATGGCGTGTTTATGGTTCGGACAATAATGTTAAGGAGTTGCCTATAGCAATCGAACTTAACGATTTCGACATGGATGTTTATCCTCCAAAACTTGCAATCATCGATCGTCAGACCGGTGAAGTGCAGCCTGTTGAAAAACCTGAGTTTCTTTCGTTAGATGAAGACAACCCTGCTGGCAAACTTACCGGAAGTAATGTGATTGTAAAGGAGTATATCCATGAGGCAGTGCGTAACAGTGACAGCACATACCGTCATGTGCCAATGCCCGGTGCTTCGCCGGCTGCCAAGGTAGTTGCGGAGTTTGAAGGGCAAACTCATGAAGGATGGATTTGTGCAGGAAATAAAGCACAACTTTATATGACTCTGCCACTTAACGATAAATATAGTATGGTGATGACTGCCGGGGAACCCCGTTCGTTTACTTCGGATATAGTGGTTTACACACCTGATGGTAATGTTACAGAGACAACGCTAAAGGTCAACCATCCGTTGGCCATCGGTTCGTGGACCATTTATCAGCATGGATATGATAATGAGGCCGGAAGATTATCATCATACAGTAGTTTTGAACTTGTTTACGACCCTTGGCTTAAGTTTGTTTATGCCGGAATATTTATGCTGATGGCTGGCTCGGTGAGTATGCTGTGGACAGGCCGTAACAGAAAGGAGGTAAGTGATGAAGTGGAGTGATTTTATTTGGTTTGCATTGCCTGCTATGGTTTTATGGTTGAGTGCCGGTGCTCTGGTCTATAACCAAAAGAGCCGCAAAATAGCTCACTCATTGATGATTGGTGGAATAGCAGTTTTTCTGGCTTTTGTAGTTCTTTTCTGGATTCATATTGAACGGCCTCCGCTTCGCACCATGGGTGAGACACGTCTGTGGTATTCGCTCTTTCTTGCTATCGTAGGTTATCTGGCCTATCTGCGCTGGAAATACTCATGGCTGCTGAGCTTTGCTTCGGTTGTGGCCACTGTGTTTGTAATTATTAATCTTGTCAAACCCGAGATACACTCCAAAAGCCTGATGCCTGCACTCCAGAGCAACTGGTTTGTACCACATGTAACATCCTATATTTTATCGTATTCGATGCTGGGCGCAGCCACAATTGGTTCCATCATTCAGATGTCGCGTAAATCGGGTTACGATAAAACCATATTTCATTTTATCGACAATATGATATATGTAGGATACGGATTCTTGATGCTTGGTCTGCTTATGGGTGCTGTGTGGGCTAAAGAGGCCTGGGGGCACTACTGGTCGTGGGATCCCAAAGAGACTTGGGCTTTTGTTACCGCTGCCGCATATCTGGCATATATTCACGTAAGGCTGAGGCGCGGTGCCGACAACGACCGTATTGCGCTTTGGATAGTTCCGATTGCCTTTGTTCTACTGATGATTACATGGATAGGTGTTCAGTATCTGCCTTCGGCACAAGGAAGTGTGCATGTGTATTGATAAATGATATTTTTTAGCCCTGAAAGGGCGTCATCTGTCAGCGATGGGTATTGCCCATCTCTGGTATGAAAATAATATACCCAAGCCCTGTAAGGGCGTAATATGAATACATCTATGTTAAAAAGGATGTGTTGTAGATATTGCGCCCCTGCAGGGCTTTTGTTTGTGTTGCTCCACAATACAGGGCTTCACCCTGTCTTATCATCTTGCGCCCCTTCAGGGCTGGTTAATAAAAAAACAAAGATTCATCCTAATTTCGTATGCAGCATAGCCCTGAAAGGGCGACATATATCAGCGATGGGTACCGCCCATCGCTAATGTCAAGATTGTAAGCATAAGCCCTGCAAGGGCGTAATATTAATATGTTTTTAATTCAGGGTGTGTATCGGTATAGGTATTACACCCTTCCAAGGCTTTTGTTTGTTTTGCTCTACAGGACAGGGCTTTACCCTGTTTTATCATCTTGTGCCCCTTCAGGCCTGACTCGTAAACCCTTTTAACCCTTCAACTCTTGAACCCTTCAACCCCGACTCCCTGACTTTCAATACTCCTTCTCTTCGCCTGTTTGTGGTAAAAGTTTTTTGGTACTTAACAATCCGCAGGCGGCATAAATATCCTCGCCTCTAGATTTACGGATTGTGGTGGTTATTCCCTTGTGACTCAATTGGTCGCGGAAACTCTCCATGGTTTTGTTGTCACTGCCTTCAAGCGGACTGTCAGGAATCTTGTGGAACTTAATGAGGTTGATCCGGCAGCGAACTCCATTTAGCAGGCTCAACAAGCCCTTGATATGACGCGGTGTGTCGTTTATCCCTTTAAACATTATGTATTCAAACGATATACGGCGCTGGCGGTTCCAATCGTAATCTTTTATCAACTCAATAACCTTTTCGGCAGTATAGACATTCTCTATTGGCATCAGTTGAGAACGTTCTTCGTGGAAAGGGCTGTGAAGACTCACTGCAAGATGTGCTTCACTCTCTTCGATAAAACGTTTCAATCCCGGCAATACACCAATTGTTGATACGTTAATCCGGCGCGGACTCCAGGCATAACCCCAGTCCGATGTCAATATCTCTATGCTTTTAAGTACCTGCTCAATATTGTCTAATGGCTCGCCCATTCCCATATAAACCACATTTGTAAGCACATCGCGCTCAGGCAGGCTGGCAATCTGATTCACAATATCTCCGGCAGTGAGCTGGCTCTGGAATCCCTGGCGTGCAGTCATACAGAAGAGACATCCCATTTTACAACCCACCTGCGACGATACACAAAGTGTATTGCGGTCGGTCTCGGGCATGTAGGCCGTCTCGATAAACTTCTGTTTACCAATAGTATATAGATACTTTTTTGTTCCATCAATGGATTCCTGGTAACTATCAGGAGCAACACGGCCAACCTCATATTTTTCATTGAGCATCTCACGTGCCTTCTTCGACAGATTGGTCATCTCATCTATTGATGTAACATGTTTTTTATATAGCCACTCCGAAATCTGTTTGGCATTAAACTTAGGCAGTCCTTCGTTTATAACCAGTGTTTCAAACTCTTTCAGAGTTTTTCCGAATAGTAGATCTTTAGACATAATCAAAAATATATTTCGGCTTTTATGTTTTCGTAAGGCACTCCGTTGCCGATGAGAATCTGCCTCACATCAATAACCATCTGGTTATTGCCGCAAAGATAATACAATATATTGGTGTCGGTATTATCCTGATGCTTCAGGTATTCGGTTATTCGTCCAAAAATTATGCCGTCACCCTGCTCGGTGGTGCAGAATCGTTTGTAACGGCTGCCCATCATCTCGTGCAGTGTCTCCTGAAAAAAGAAACCGTCGATGGTGCGTGAGCCGTGTAGCAGTGTTTTATTTTCGTAACCGCCGGTTTTTACCATCGATATAAACGGTGCAATCCCGGTTCCGGTTGCAATCCATACTGCCTCTTTTTCACTATTCATGAATAGTCCTAACGGTTCCGATATATGTACTGAGTCACCCGGTTTCAGTACTTTCAGCCGGTTGGTGAGTACTCCTTCGGGGACAACTTCATACAGTATTTTTAAGTTTTGCTCATGTTCGCCACTTGCTATGGAGTAGAGTCTTGCTTGTTCGGGGTTGTCAATCCATAATGAAATAACCTGACCTGCCTTGAAATCCGGTTTGTTGTCAACCTCGAGCAGATAAGCCCGTTCGTTCAGCTGAATGTTGCTTTTAACAACTGTTTTATTCATTATTTTTGTCTTACTTTTTAATTATTAAAACAGATATAACCGCCTTATGTTTAGTGTAATAATGTTATATTTGATTAATGATACTTTATCGAAACTTTAACCTCAAAGCATGAACCGACATTTTTTAACTACTTTTTTTATACTGTGGTTGTTTTCGCAATTGGCTTATACGCAATATTTTGCCCCCGGAACGGACCCTTTAAATATACGCTGGAAGCAAATTAAAACACCTCATGTACGTGTTGTTTTTTCTGATGATATGGCTCCGGATGCCATGCGGCTCGCTGCGATGATTGATACTTTGAATTATGCAGGAGGTTATTCGTTGAAGCATCAGCCGCGTAAAATCAGTATTCTGCTTCATTCACGCACGGTTTATGCCAATGGTTTTGTTTCGTGGGCACCGCGCCGTTCTGAGTTTTTCACCACGCCATCGCAGTCGCTTGGCTCGATGGATTGGATTCAGAATCTGGCAATTCACGAGTATCGCCATGTGGTGCAGATGGACAAACTGAACACCGGATTTACCCGATTCCTTGGATATCTGTTTGGTGAGCAGGCTGTTGGTGCCGTTGGAGGTCTCTATCTGCCTTTCTGGTTTCTTGAGGGTGATGCAGTTGTAACAGAGACTCTTCTGTCGGAGTCAGGACGGGGTAGGGAACCTGAATTTGAGCAACAACTGCGTGCCCAGATGCTCGAAAAGGGTATCTATTCGATGAGTAAGGCATATCTTGGTTCGTATCGCCACTATGTACCCAATCACTATAATATGGGGTATCTGATGGTGGCAGGTGTGCGCAGCAAATATGGAAGTGATGTGTGGAGTAATGCAGTACTACGCACCGGCCGCAGAAGTTATGGCCTGATTCCGTTTAACCGTGCTTTAAAGAAGAGTACCGGAATGTATAAACGTTCACTCTACAAGTCGGTTTTTAGCCAGTGGCAACAGGATTGGCAGCATCAGGATTCGTTAATTGAAAAAAATGAATATCAGCCTGTTACATTGCCCGATAACGATTTTGTTAGTTATAAATATATTAAAAAGCTCGATGACAACCATATAATTGCTGAAAAGAGTGGCTTGGGCGTGGTGAAATCGTTTGTGAAAATTGATATCGATACCGGTAGTGAGAGTGTGGTTGTAATACCAGGTTTGCATGATGATGAGCCTTTTGATGTTGCCAGCGGAGTGATGGTATGGACCGAGATGGAACCGCACTGGAGATGGGAGAACCAGATGTTTGCAAATATTTATCTCTATGATTTTAAGTCTGAAAATATTAAAAAGCTGACTGATAAGGGCAGGTATTATTCTCCTGTGGTTATTGATAACAATACTTTTGCATCTGTAAATGTTTCTGAATCGAATGTTAATTCAATTGTTCTGCTGAACTCAGAGGGTGTTGAGATAAAGAAAATTCTGACTCCCGAAAATCAATTTCCTCTGACGCCTGTTTACAACCGTTCTGCTAATGAGTTGATTATGATGCTTCAGGGATATGATGGAAAGCATATTGCTGCGTGTGATTTGAACTCGGGC
>JBDHYT010000049.1:0-11379 GCA_039811485.1 Marinilabiliaceae bacterium
TTGCAGACCCCGATTTTCTGGTGATGCGCAATAAATACATAAAAAAACCGGTGAGCTACAATGTGGCACCCGAAAACACGGTGGTAATGATTTCAGAGCCCAAATCGGTGGTCAACTATCCTCCGCGGTATCTCGACCAGTTTACCCTCTTCCACTCCTGTCAGCCCGAAGCCAAACACAGGAATATTGTTTATGGACCTGCGGCTTTACCTTGGTACATAGGCAAAGTTAGCCCCGACGGGAATCACCCCATTACATACGACATACTGAAAAACAGCGCATTACCACAAAAAACAAAACTCATTTCGGTGATTACAAGCAACAAGGCATTCACCAAAGGCCACCAGGCGCGCATCGATTTTGTGGCAAAACTGAAAGAACGATATGGCGACATTATTGATGTTTATGGCAGGGGCTTTAACGAATTTAAGGATAAATGGGATGTGCTTGCACCCTACAAATATCATATTACAATAGAAAACTCAGTTTCGAAAGATTACTGGACAGAGAAAATATCCGACTGCTACCTTACGGGGACACTCCCTATCTACCACGGCTGCAGCAACATAACAGAATATTTTCCAGAGGATGGGTTGATAAAAATCGACATTAACAATTTTGATGCTGCGGCAGCAATAATCGACAAGGTTATCGAAAATGATATTTACGACTCCCGAATTGCAACACTGCAAAGATGCAAGGATCTGGTGTTGGACGAATACAATCTCTTTACAATGATTGCCAAATGTTGTGACCGCCTTAACCCGGATGCGCCAAAAAAAACAGTAACTATTAAACCGTCGAAAACAGCATTCGACCCCTACAACTTCTATCTCTATTTTATCGAGCGGAACTACTATATTTTCAAGGGTTGGATTAAATCAATAACAGGGAAAAACTCAAAGCTAAAACAAAAATAGGAATCGCATGACGGCAATAAAAGCCCGTTCGTATGGAAATTTGGCAGGAACAGCGAATTAATTTGTTTCAAAGAAATAATATCTCCTATTTTAGCTATATTTAAGAAACTAAAAAAAACAAGTATTCCAATATATAGAGTCGTTGATGAAAACCATACTTTTCTGCGTGAATCCTTATGCTTATGGCATACTTAAGCCTCTCTACGATGAGCTTCTCAATCGTGGCTATGATATATTATGGTATGTCGATGAAAAAATTGCATCTTCGTTTCCATTCAAAGAAAACACCAAATCAACTTCTTCAATAGCAGAGGTTTACGATTTCAAAAGCGATATTATATTTGTGCCGGGCAACGAGGTTCCGCACTATCTAAGGGGAGTAAAGGTACAGGTCTTTCACGGACTGGCAGGCGAGAAAAAGGGACATTTCAGAATACGCACCTATTTTGATCTCTATCTGACGCAAGGACCATATTTCACCGAAAGGTTTGTGCAACTGTCACATAAATACAAGGACTTTGAAGTAAAGGAGACCGGATGGTGCAAACTTGACTATCTGTTTCAGAATCAGAATGAATACAAAAAGGAGCGCGATTTGATTCTGAAAAAACATAATAAGGAGAATCTAATACTGTATGCACCTACTTTTTCGCCATCACTCACCTGCGCAATAAGCAGGATGGACGAAATATTTGCATTGGCCGACACACGTAACGTATTTATACAGATTAAGTTCCACGACCTTATGGATGCTTTGGTGGTGGAACAGTACAAAGCAAAGGCCAGAGAGCGGAACAATGTTGAGATAGTTAGTGATAAAAATATCATCAAATATTTAATAATGGCCGATATGATGATAAGTGACACATCATCAGTGGTTTATGAATTTTTACTACTTAACAAACCGGTAATAACAATAGACTCCAAATCGGAAAACATAAGATGGTGCAACATTACCGGTAATGCTCCAATAATTACAGAGTTTGATCGGCAGATTAGAGACGACGAATATAAAAACGATCGCCAATATATTATCTCACAATATCATCCATACACCGACGGAGGTTCATCGGCACGCATGATAGATGCAACTGAGGAGTATATCAAACGTAACGGAATACCCGAAAGGAGAAAATTGAGTCTTTACCGACGCCTGAAAATAAACAAGCTCTTTGGAAAACAAGAAACAAGAAACAATTGAATAACAGCTAAATACCTAAAGAAATGCTTAAGAATAAAACAATTGTATATACATCGGGAACATTCGACCTTTTTCACTCCAATCACCTCAAGATGATAAAGTATGCAAAAGGACTGGGAGGAATTTTAATTGTAGGCGTTAGCACCGACGAACTTGTGTGCACCTATAAGCAGCCACCCACAATACCATTTACCGAACGTATTGCCATTGTTGAGGCACTTAAATACCCCGATATTGTGATTCCGCAACGAAGTCTCGACCACACTGAGATTGTAAAAAAACTCAATATCGATGTTTTCGTGGTAGGCGACGACTGGACGGGTAAATACGACTATCTGAAGGATCTTGGCGTGGAGGTATTCTACTTCCCTTATGGCTCCGGTTTGAGTACCTCAAGCATCAAAAACGATATTGCCGACCGCTACTCCGAACTACAGAAAAAAGCCGATAAACGGATTAATCCGGATATACAGATTAAAAAATAAAAGATGAAATACGCATTAGTAACCGGCGGTACAAAAGGAATTGGCAGGGCATATACACTACGGCTGCTTAATGAGGGCTATTTTGTTATTGCGGTGTTTCACAGCGACATAGATGCTGCCGAGAAATTCAATTTGTCTCTTCCTAAAACCCAACAGCAAAATCTGATGATGATGAGGTTGGACATGAGCGAACCATCTCAGATTACTTACCTGAAAGAGGCAGTAGATATGGTTACTGAAACTATTGATGTCCTGATACTTAACGTAGGATATACCGACAGGACACCATTCCCGGATATTACGCAGGAAAGTTGGCAAAAAGGGATAGACACAAACCTTACAGTGCCGCTAATGGTGATCCAAAGTCTTTATGAATCATTGGTAAATGGGGGAAATATCATCTTCACCGGCTCCCTGATGGGAATCTTCCCACACTCAATGTCATTGGTTTATGGTGTAACCAAAGCAGCCGTAAAGGCATTAGTAGAAAATCTGGTGAAATTCGTGGCTGACAAAAAGATAAGAGTAAACTACATAGCACCAGGATTTATTGAAACAGAGTGGCAGAAAGAGAAACCCAAAGAGATAAGAGCCAGCATTGAAAGCAAAATAGCTCTTGGAAGCTTTGGCGCTCCCGAGCATGTGGCTGATGCTATGATGTTTATAGTCAATAACGACTATATGAATGGCCACTGTCTGACCATAGATGGCGGCTACAACTACAAATAAAAATACAACTTACTTTACACCAGCGACTTATACAAATTCATCATCTTTTGAGCCAGTAATTTATGCTCAAAATTCCTGGCATAGAGTAGTCCTTTGTTTATCATATCTCTGGCAACAGCCTCATCATCAATCACCTGGTTGATGTACGATGCTAATTGGCTATGATCATTGGGATTTACATAAAGAGAACCATCACCTCCTGCCTCTTCGAGACATGAGCCGGTGGCAGCAATAACCGGAACCCCGGAGGTAAGTGCCTCAAGCACAGGTATTCCAAACCCTTCGAAAAAAGATGGATATACAAAAACCGATGCCGACTGATAGATTGACGGCAAGTCGGAATGAGCCACGCCAGTAAGAATTTTGACCCTCGACTCAAGGTTATTCTCTTTCACAAAATCTTCAACCACAGAAGTATAGGCAGTTCTCCTACCTATGGCGACTAAGGTAACATCTTTGCGCACCTCCTTAAGTGCTTTTACAATCAAAAGCAGATTCTTGCGCTGTTCGATACTTCCCACATAGAGGATAAAAGACCTGTCGATGCCATATTTGGCAAGAATGGCTGACTTTACACCCGAATCGACTAATTGGGAATAGTCTGCATGGCAACCCTGATAAATAACCTCAATTTTACTATCGTCGATACCGTAATAGCTGATAATATCGCGTTTGGTAGTTTCGCTTACAGCAACAATCTTATCGGCATGCTGGCACGCCCTGTTAAACTTAAAATTATAAATTTTGCGGTCGATGGGTTTAAAATACTCCGGATGCCGGTTGAATATAAGGTCGTGAATGGTCACCACCGAAGGTATTCCGCTTCGCTCAATCCTTATGGGCAACTCGTTGCTAAGGCCGTGAAAAATATCAACTTTATCTCTTAGTAGTCTGTTTTTCAGGTAGTAAATCCTCCATAACAACGGATGGTTTTTATATATTCTGCCGGTAGGATGAAGGAATTTTATCTTATCGCTTTGTATAAGTTGTGCACGGTTCGACTCTTTGCCTGGTTTAGGCGAGTACAATAGATAATCGTTTTCAGGAAAATTTTTAGCAAGACTATTAACAATAAAACGACCATAATTACCTAAACCAGTGGCATTGTGAGTGATACGTTTGGCGTCGAAAGCGATTTTCATATACTATTCAAGTGTTAATCGGTACATAGGTAAACCTATCAATTTACATACCATTGTAGATGGATATTTCCGTTAATGGTTGCGTATATCGAATTACTTAATAAGCACAAATTGGAGATTCTTTCAGGCAAAGCTACTGCGCAATACTGCAATTGTGTATATTTGTACAAACTTACTCAAATTTGTGACATTTTAATTTTAATACCAAGAATATCTTTTTTTTAAAATGTCTAATAGAAAAATTATGACTAACTTTGATTAGCCAATAATCCACTGCCCCAACTATTTATAAGTATATATTTATGACGATGAAGCCAAAAATATCGGTTGTTACCATAAATTACAATAACGCAAATGCCCTTTCAAAAACTATAGAAAGTGTAATAAATCAGAATTATACCAATAAGGAATATATTATTATTGATGGCCAATCAACTGATGGTAGTATAGAAATAATCAATAACTATCGCTCACATATCACAACAGCTGTTATTGAGCCCGACATCGGACCATATAACGCTATGAATAAAGGACTTACTCTTGCATCAGGCGATTATATAATATTCATAAATTCGGGTGACCGACTGGTGGAGGGCATATTAAACAGGGTATTCATTTCGGAGAGTGAAAATGCAGATGTAATATATGGAAACTTCTACGTAACACTTAACGATAAAATTCAATATATCGCAGATCTTCCATCAATTCCGGGTATTTCTTTTTTTTATGACAGCAATATCAATCATCAGTCGGTTTTTATAAAAACATCAATCCATAAGCAACACCCTTACGACGAATCATTTAAAATTGCTGCCGATTTTAATTTATTTTTTAATCTTCTTATAAAAGACAATCACAGCTACAGATTTGTAAATGAACCAATTTCATACTATGATTTATCCGGTATAAGTGCAAATCAAAAGTATCATGACCAGCATACCGAGGAGCGCACGAGGGTTTTATCCTCATATCTGTCGATGGCAGCAATGGCCGAATTGGAGGCATCAAAAACAAGGATGACCACAGCACCCTACAAATACCTGGCAAGAATTAAAAACAACCAAGGTTTGATCAAAACGGCCTCCTTACTTCTCTCCTTTTTATCGAAATTTGCCACAAAATCCAGAATTAAATCCCGCTAAAAAGTTTTTCCCACTGCCCTCCTATCGATTCAATTGAATAATCTTTCGATTTTGTTAAAAGATTTTTTTGAATCTCCTTTCTAAGTACCTCATTCTCTATCAATTGACGAAGAGTAGCAACAAAAGTATCTTCATTGAAACAATCTATTAAAAAGCCGTTTTTACCATTGGGACTAAGAATCTCTTCAACTCCTGCAGAGCAGTTATACGCAACCGGAACAACTCCATAAGTCTGAGCCTCTGTCAACACCAATGGCCACCCTTCAAACGTGGAGGTTAAGCAGAGAATGGATGCATCTTTATAATATTTTGAAACATCCAATTGAAACCCTTTAAACTTTATATTTTTGATATTCAATTGAATAGCTAACTTTTCCAGATTTTCCCTTTCCGATCCGTCTCCCACAAGAACCAAATTCCAGTCTGGATACTGACGGCACAATTTACTCCATATTGCTATTAGCCTATCAACCCTTTTGTCGGCATAACTCATCCGCCCTACATAAAGAATCTCTCTGTTTTTTGGTTTGTCGGCCAAAAAATTATTAGCCATTATAGGATTATTTATAGCAACAATTTTATTATCAGCAGGATCAAGCTTAAGCAACCTAACCATCTCATTACGATATGCCTCGGTAAGAGTAACAAAACTGTCACAACTCTGATAAGTCTCTTTATAATCCTTTAATGCACTATGAATGTGCTTTTTAAATATATTGTACTTAGGCCACTGAAAAAGAAACCATTCAATCATTGAGAAAATATTAGCCTCACCACGTTTCCTGGCCAAAGTATATTTATTGACTGCCTCCCACATTGGCACACTGTGATGAGTAAATATAACTTTACAATTTGTTTGGGATTTAATCTCAGTAATATATTTGATATGTAAAGTGGGAATAATGAGAATATCAATATTGTATTCTTTGATAATATTGATAATATAATCTGCATTTATTTTAGAATAGATATTATTGGTTTCAGGCAAAAGAAAACAGTTAATTGAGGGATTTATCCTATTGGGAATTAGCTGCCGTGCAAATATGCTAATGCGGTAACCTTTGCCAATCAGGTAGCCGGCCAGAATTGATGTTATCTTTTCGGCACCTCCAAAGGGGTAAATCTCATGAACAAAGGCAATCGATAATCGCATAGCTACTCTATTTTTCCTTTAACCTTATAGTATTGGGCAAAAATCCGGCCTAAAGTATAATTAATACTATAAAGAGATATTAATTTTTGATATTGTTTGACTGCTGAAAGCAATTTCAGATTGGGATATTTTTTTAGAATCAATTTTGTTTCACGGCTCCGGCTCACTGCATCTTTAAACCATCCTCTATGCAGCAATGTGCTATACGAAATCAGTTTTATTGCAACCAGTGATTCCTCAAGAAGATTATATTCAGCTTTGTTCTTAAAAAAATCTCTGATTTTCTCGGGATACTGCATCATTCCTCCGGCAAGCTTAGCTGTAAGAGGGCGGTGCGAAACCGACTCATCCCTAATGAGATAATTGAGAAGAGGTTTCGAGTCTATGATTTCAATTTTTGCAGAATGATAGACTAATTGTGAGGTCATATAAGCATCTTCGCCAAAATGCAACTCGGGATCAAAATCAATATTACGGTAAAGATCACGTTTACAGATATATGTCCACGGTGCAAAATATCCACCACCCCGCCACAAAAAGTGCAGAAAATCTAAATTACCATATTCTTTTCTATGGTAAGGTTCAGAGAGTTCAATCCGATGGGGATAAACAAGCTTAAAGGGGAATACCGAAAAATCAGAACCAGAGGAAGTAATTGATTTATATGCAATTTCAATTGCATCAAGTTCCAGATAATCATCACCGTCAATATGTAAGAGATACTCACCCGTAGCAAGATCAATTCCATCTTTACGTGCCAGTACAACTCCCGCATTCTGCTTATGAATACACTTTATTCGTGAATCCTTGCCGGCAAAACCATCAATTATCTGTTTTGAATTATCTGTGCTCCCGTCATTGACGACAATTATTTCAATATCTTTAAAAGTCTGATTAACAATCGAATCAAGACACTTCGATATATATTTATCAATATTATATACAGTAATTACAACAGAAACTTTTGCCATAACAGTTTAGATTAACGAGCCAATACCCTTCCGTAAAACTCTATATGCTTTCTCACATTTTCGGTCCACGAATATTGCATGCTATAGTTGTATGCTGAATTAAGGTACTCTGCATCAGCTTTTAACATTCTGGTTTCAAACACATTGGCCATATCCTGAGCATCAAAATTACGCCAGAAGAAGGCATAATCACCGCCTATCTCTGCCAGACTGGTTTTATCGGAGCTAAACACCGGTTTTTTAAACCTCATAGCCTCAATCACGGGCATTCCAAACCCTTCGGCAATAGATGGGAAAACGAAAGCCTCACAATTCTCATAAAGGAATCTCTTTTCGGCCTCAGTAACAGAACCAACCAAATGGACTCTCTTATCCAAGTTATATGTACCAGCTGCTTTTAGTATGTCGTCAACATACTCTTTATTAGAGTGTTCACCTGCAATTATCAGTTCGTAATCGGAGGGTAATTTTGCCAAAAAAGGGATTAACACATGAAAATTCTTCTTGGGCTGAATTTGCCCAATGGTGAAAAGGTATCTCGTTGGAATGTTAAAACCAACAGGCTTAACAGCCTTAACAGCGGGAATATTAATTCCGTTATGAATAACAGTATAAAGTTTATCCGACGGCAGGTTTAAATGACTTTTACAAAAATCGTAAGTAAATTGCGAAATGAATATTACACCGTCCGATTTATCAATATTCCTCTGAATTCGTTGAACATATTTTTCGGCCTTAACCAAATCTTTGGTTATAAGATGATTAAGGTCGTGAATGGTAATTACTTTCTTTACTTCTGAGTTTAAGGAGAAATTGGGCAGCTGATGGGTAATATGCACCAAATCAAATCGTTTCTGATATCGACTACAAACCTTGTTTAAAGTGCTAAGTCTTACGGTTTTACCATTTGCAATACGCTCAATAGGCTCATAACCTTTTCTAGGCAAAAGAAAATTAAATGAAAACTTATCACTCACGGTATTAAGCAATGTCTCACCAAAGTCGGCCGAGTATCGTCCTAATCCACAGTTAGGGTATTTTAAACGATCTAATGTTACCAGTATCTTCTTCAACGCCTGTTTTTTTCAAATTTATGTAATTAGATTATATTTATCGCAAAAAGAGTTCCAAATATTTAATAAAAATATGTTTTCAGAGATGGAACTGGAAGTACTGGAAAAGGTTGCATCAGCTTTCAAATCAACAATTACCAATGATATAATTAGGCTTAGTCACCTTGAAAAAGCCTAGGAAGAGAACGAAAAAAAAGGTTTAATCAGTTATGAATACGCCTTTGAACTAAACCTCATATAAACCTGTAATTCAATTATATACACCACAAGAAAGAGTGTAGGGTGTATATTCTTCTTCGCAAATTTTCATTTCAGTAATTAGATCCTTAGAGCAGCTGCCTCGGTTTATTCAACTGCGGTCGCATTTCACGGCTGTTGAGCGAGAATAAAATCTTATCTATTATTGTAAGAACTCTTTCTAATCGTAATGAAATCTACACTTTGCAATTAGAATTTCATTTTCTTGATATTTATAAATTAATCTGTGTTCATCGTCAATTCGTCGAGACCAAAATCCGGCATATTTATGCTTTAGAGGTTCTGGCTTTCCAATTCCTTCAAAAGGATTCCTTGAAATATCCTTCAGCAAATCATTTATTCGTTTTAATTTCTTTTTATCTGTTTTCTGCCAATACAAATAGTCTTCCCAAGATTCGTCAACAAAAATATATTTCATATTATTCCTCAATCAAATCTTTTGAAAATGATTTTCCACTTTTCAATTTTTCAATTGCTGAATCCAACCTAATTTCGTTCTTTCTGGATGACAACTCATAATTAGTTGCCATCAAAGAGTTGTATTCTTCTATAGACATCACAACAATGCCCGAATCTTTTCCCCGATTGATAATTAGGGTTTCAAAATTTTTTGAAACCCTATCTAAATAGGATTTTATGTCTTTTCTAAAATCAGAAACACTAGCAATTAGCATGATTTTACACCTTTATTTGTACAAATATACGTACAAACTACCAGATTTACAAATTATGCGGATTTTGGAATCTTATTGCAGTTCACATCTTATTTACGAACTAAAGATTGCAGTTTCCACATCTCCTAACTTTACTCGTTCAATGCCTCTGCACCACTCACGATTTCGAGTATCTCGGAGGTGATAGCTCCCTGACGGGCTTTATTGTAAGCCAACTGAAGCTCATTAATAAGGTCGGTGGCATTGTCGGTAGCTTTATGCATAGCCGTCATTCGCGCTCCATGCTCAGAGGCAAGCGACTCAAGCACAACCCAATAGAACGATGTACGTATGGCTGCAGGTATTAGTGCCTTTACCATCTCGTCGCGACTGGGCTCTACTATCAGATCGGCAATATGGAAACCTGAATTATCGGCCACACGTGGTACGTAGGGCAGAAACTGATGAAGGGTAACTTCCTGATTTGAAGCATTATTGAATTTATTGTAAATAAAATGAACTTCACGATAATCACCGTCCATATAGTGTTTCAACAGGGCATCGGCCAGCACCTCCACGGAGCTCCACTCCGCATTCTGATATAAGTCGTTGAAATGACCAACCACAGGATAGTTGCGGGAAACAAGAGCCTTTTCGGCCTGTTTGCCCACAACCATTATATCCAGATTTTTCTTTTTTAACTCCTCTTTGTAAACAGAACCAAGCAACCGTTCTGTCTCTTTAACGATATTGGCATTAAAAGCACCTGCAAGTCCGCGATTGGAGCAAAAAGGGACAAGCAACACCTTTCCCTTACTTCTTTTTTCGAAAAGAAGTGCCCTGGTTTTTTCATCGAGCGAAGAGCTCATGTCGGCAACAAGTCTGTTAAGCCGGTTATTGTAAAGCCTTATATGCTCTACATTATCCTGAGCCTTCTTAAACTTGGCAGCCGAAACCATTTTCATGGCACTGGTAACCTGCCTGGTTGTCTTAACCGAATTAATACGGGTACGGATGTCTTTTAAATTTGCCATAACTATTTTATGATTCTTTCACCTCCAACTGGCGCACAATATCACCTGCAACTTCGGTGATGGCACCAATAATTGTATCATCAAAATTCCCCTGCCTGATTAACTCCAGCACATCGCGATGTCGCAACTGGATAGCATTCGAAAACTCAGCTTCAAAAGTAGCAACATCTTCGGTTCTGATGTCTCTGAGCAACCCCTGGGTACCGCAATAGATAAGGGCAACCTGGAGTGCCACGTCAAATGGGGTATATTGAGGCTGCTTAAGCAGTTCAACATTTTTACGACCCTTGTCGAGTACCGCCATAGTGGCTGCATCAAGATCGGAACCAAACTTAGAAAAAGCCTCAAGTTCACGATATTGTGCCTGGTCAAGTTTCAATGTACCAGCAACCTTTTTCATTGGCTTAATTTGCGCACTACCTCCTACCCTCGATACCGAAATACCAACGTTGATAGCTGGTCGAACACCAGAGTTAAACAAGTTGCTCTCAAGAAATATCTGACCATCGGTAATCGAAATTACGTTGGTTGGGATATATGCCGATACGTCACCAGCCTGAGTTTCGATAATTGGAAGTGCGGTAAGTGAGCCGCCACCCTTAACCAAATGCTTTATCG
>JBDHYT010000050.1:0-11030 GCA_039811485.1 Marinilabiliaceae bacterium
AACTCCTCAAGTAATGATTTGAGAAGAGACTTTTGTCTTTCATTTTTCGGATATATAGTTATTCTTTGCATCTTAAACTATTTATTTACAAATGTATGTAAATTTTGATTCAAAATCTATGCAAAATTTAGCTTAGTGGCAATGCTATATTATTTCGCACCTTCAGTGCTATTGGATTTAGTTAAGGTATTTTCCCCATCCCTACTTATCTACTCAATATTTTATAGCGACGAATTGCAATACATTGCTTATTTTCGCATATTAATTTGCAAATTAACAACATGAAAATGAATGATAGATTAAAAGCACTCCTGCCGCACCTTGCCGCGCTTGTAGT
The DNA here is from genome assembly GCA_039811485.1 of Marinilabiliaceae bacterium. Classification (GTDB taxonomy): domain Bacteria; phylum Bacteroidota; class Bacteroidia; order Bacteroidales; family Marinilabiliaceae; genus JAGPIS01. Next base: position 338 of record JBDHYT010000050.1, read on the forward strand.
GTTTGTGGTTATCAGCCTGGCTTATTTCCTTCCCGTACTTGAGGGAAAAGAGCTTCCTCAGGGCGATAACAGTCATGCCAAGGGAGCAGCTCAGGAGCTGGTGCAGCATGAACAGGTGACGGGCGAAAAATCGATGTGGACCAACTCTATGTTTGGCGGTATGCCGGCCTATCAGATTAAGGCCGATTCATCGAAAAACCTGTTCCGGCATCTCAATAATCTCTTTCGTATTCGGCTTCCCTACACTACCGCAGCAATGCTTTTTCTCTATCTTGCCGCTTTTTACCTCTTGCTCATCAGCCTTAGGTTAGATCCCTGGCTGGCATTGGGTGGTGCCATAGCCTTTGCACTGGGTTCGTATAATATCATAATCATCATCGCAGGGCATATTACCAAAGCATACGCCATAGCTCTGATGGCTCCGGTGATTGCAGGAATACTTTATGCCTACAACCGAAACCGCTGGATTGGGGCATTGCTGACCGCCATAGCACTGGGTATGGAAATAGCATATAACCACGTCCAGATAACCTATTATCTGCTGCTGATGGTGCTCGTCTTAGGGCTCGTTCGTGGTGCAATGGCAATTAAAGAGACTGCGACGCTGGTAAAGGAGGAGTCGGGTTCAAAAGTATGGCTGCATTCTTTATTCCCATTCATGATAAAGAAAAAGGATGGTGAATTGCCTTCTTCCGGTTTTTATAAAACCACCGCAATACTGATGCTTGCTGTTGTGCTGGCTATATTGCCCAATATCACCAATTTATGGACTACCTACGAATATGGTAAATACTCCATCCGTGGTAAGTCGGAGCTTAAGGCTGCCGATGGTGAAAAGAGTCATAGTGGCCTCGATAAGGATTATGCCTTGTCGTGGAGCTATGGCATACATGAGACTCTGACACTGATGGTTCCCAATGTTGTGGGTGGAGCATCAGAGGCCATAGGTATGGATAATCCTGCACTCAACTCCATGGATCGTTCAATAGCCGAGGCCGTTGCCGGCCAGAGTAAGTATTGGGGCGGGCGTATGTTTACCTCGGGTCCGGTATATGCCGGAGCAGTGGTCTGTTTTCTCTTTTTCATTGGTGTATTCTATTACAAAGGACGCGAGAAATGGTGGATTATTATTGCTACTATATTTTCGATAATGCTGGCCTGGGGTAAGAATTTCCTGCCGCTTACCGATCTGATGTTCTATCATTTCCCGTTCTACAACAAGTTCCGCACCGTAGAGATGGCTCTTGTTATTGCTTCGTTCACTATCCCGCTGCTCGGATTTCTTGGCTTAAAGTCTCTTTACGAAAGGCCGGAACTGATTAAGCTTCACACCGGTAAGTTCCTTGCAGCCTTAGGTCTCACAGGAGGTGTAAGTCTGCTGTTGTATCTTGCTCCCACGCTCTTCTACTCATTCCTGTCGCCGCAGGAGAGTGGGATGTTTGCTTCACTCAAAAGTGGCGAGATGGGACATGCCTATGCCGCCATGGAGCAAGGAATGATTGATGCCCGTATAGCTCTTCTGAAAAGCGATGCACTTCGTTCGTTCCTATTTATTCTTATTGCTTCAGGATCAATTTGGTTCTATAGTTCCAATAAAATCAGTGCCCGGTATATGACTATCGGTCTCACAATTCTTATTCTTATCGACCTTTGGGGTGTTGATAAACGATATCTCAATAGCGAACATTTTATTTCTGTTTCGAAGGCCCGCCAGGAGTTTGCCGAACGTGAGGCCGATAAAATAATCCATTCCGATAAGTCGAAGGATTTCAGGGTGTTGTCGTTATATCGAAATCCGTTTAATGAGGTCAATACTTCGTTTCACCACCAGTCGATAGGTGGTTATCATGGAGCTAAGCTGCGTCGTTACCAGGATGTTATAGATGTATATCTGCAAAATGAATGGAGTACTCTGACACAATCGTTGCAAAGTAGCAGCGGTGTGGAGGATGTGTGGATGAAGCTTGAAAACATGCCGGCACTCAATATGCTTAATACCAGATATCTGATCTATAATCCCGATAAGGCTCCTATCAGTAATCCCCATGCCTTTGGAGGTGCTTGGTTTGTTGATGGAATAGTGGTTGCCGGTGATGCCGATGATGCACTTAATATGCTGGGTGAGAAAGATTTAAGGCGTGTTGCAGTTGTCGAAAAGGATTTTGCCGCCAAGGTTGGTGCAATTGCCAATGATTCGATTGCAGGCTCTGTTGAGTTGCTAAGTTATGCTCCCGATCATCTTGAGTATAAGTCGGTTTCGCAAACTACCGGTGTGGCTGTGTTTAGCCAGATTTACTATCCGGCAGGATGGAAAGCCTATATCGATGGCGAAAGGGTGGAGATTATCCGTGCCGATTATATCCTAAGGGCTCTTGTGGTACCGGCCGGTACTCATACCATTGAGTTTAAGTTTGAACCCGACTCGTTCCGATACGGACAGATGGTATCTGTTGCAGGTTCGTTACTGGTGGTGGCGTTGATTGGATTTGCAGTCTTTATTAGCCGTAAAAAGAGAAAATAAGATAACCCTTAATCTTTTAAGGTGTGTTGTACAGCCTGTTGCACGTTATTTTTGATTGTGCAACAGGCTATTTTTTACCACTCGTTTATCTCTCTGTCTCTAAAGCCCATCAGATAGAGTATTGCATCAAGTCCTATTTCAGATATTGAGTGCTTTGCTGATGCTTTTACCTTTGGTTTGGCGTGAAACGCAATTCCCAGACCTGCAAGCTGAATCATCGGCAGGTCGTTGGAGCCATCGCCCACTGCTATTACCTGTTCGAGATGCAGGTCTTCTTTAAATGCCAGTAGTTTAAGGAGTTCGGCTTTTTTGGCTCCATCCACTATTTCGCCTATGTGGTTTCCGGTTAGTTTGCCGTCGGCCACTTCCAATTCGTTGGCAAATACATAGTCAACACCTAATTTCGCTTTCAGGTGGTTGCCAAAATAGGTGAAACCGCCCGATAGTATTGCTGTCTTATAGCCATATTTCTTAAGGGTCTTGAACAGTCTTTCAGCTCCCTCGGTAATAGGCAGTGAGTCAGCTATCTCCTTCATTACTCCTACGTCAAGGCCTTTTAGGAGTGCTACTCTCTGTTCAAAACTCTCTTTAAACTCCAATTCGCCACGCATTGCAGCTTCGGTTATTGCACTCACCTGGTCGTAAACTCCGGCTTTGCGTGCCAGTTCGTCAATAACTTCAGCCTGTATGAGTGTAGAGTCCATATCGAAACAGACCAATCTTCGGTTGCGGCGGTACATATTATCTACCTGAAAGGCAATGTCAACGCCTGTCTCCTTCGATATCTCCACAAATTCGCGTTTTAGTTTTTCGGCATCCGTTGGTGTGCCGCGTACCGAAAATTCAACCACACTCTTGGCGTCCGGCTCGGCATCGTCGAGTGGTACCCGTCCAGAGAGGCGCGAAATAATGTCGATGTTAAGTCCTTGTTCCAGAAGTAGTTTTGTTACTTTTGAAAGATGAATTGCCTTGAGTTTGCGGGCCAATAGTGTGATAATAAATCGTTTTTTGCCCTGGTGGGTAACCCATTCATGGTATCTGTTCTCTTCAATGGGTGTGAATTTTACGTTCAGCCCAAGTTCGTATGCCTTGAATAACAGGTCCTTGAGTATGGGCGACGAGTCGGCCTTACCCGTGATTTCAAAGAGTATGCCTAAGCCCAAATCTTCATGAATCACTGCCTGGCCTATTTCAAGAATGGTGATTTCGTATTGGGCAAGAATCTCGGTGAGTGTAGCTGTGAGGCCAGGCCGATCGGTACCCGATATGTTTAGTAGAATTATTTCCCGCTTCATTATGGTTAATTAGTTATGGTTATGGTTATCAGTCTAATAATCTTTTACCCGTTGAATTGATAATATTTTATGGCGTTTTCAACAGCTTCGGATATTGGCGTAAAACTGACGTTGAGTCTTTTTTTGATTTTTTCTGATGTGTAGGCCGACTTCCCCGATGCCGCTTTTGCCGATTCGTAGGTAAGCGATGGCTCTCTGCGCAGGATAAACGAGGTGATGCTGTCGGCAAATACGGCAATATTAATCATCCATTTTTTGGCTTCGAGGTGTGGTGGTTTGGTGTTCAGCCGATGTGCCATCAGTCCCAATATCTCTTGAGTTGTTTTATTTTCGGCACTTATTATAAAACGCTCATTGCCGATTCCCTCTTCGGTGAGACGTATGGTAAATTGTGCCACGTCGCGCACATCCACATATCCTGTCGAACCTGAAGTATAGAAGGGCATGCCTCTTTGGGCAAGTCCTATAATCTTTGCCATGCTGCTGTTGGCTGCACCCGGGCCTATTATCACCGATGGATTGACAATCAGAATACTGAGTCCCTCTTCGGCCGCCCGCCACACTTCCATTTCCGACATGAATTTGCTTTTGGAATATACAGAGTGGTGCTCGTCGGGCTGCCATTGATCGTCTTCAGTGGTTGCATTACCGTTGATGCCGTTTCCTAATGTGGCTATTGAGCTTACGTGGCAAAACCGTCTCACGCCCGAAATCATTGCCGCATCAATAATGTTCCTGGTGCCATCAACGTTTATTTCCCACATCTCTTTGTGGCGTTGCCTGTAGAACGAAACTGTGGCAGCAGCATGATAAACGGTGTCAACACCCTTTGTTGCTTCTGTAAGTGAGTCGTAATCAAGCATATCGCCTTCAGCCCACTCTATACGTTCATAGAGGCTGAGATTGGTGTCTCCATAATATCTGAATATCTTTTTCACGGTTGAGGTATCACTACCTTGTCGTTTCAAGGCTCTCACCGGTTTATGGCCGGCAGCGAGCTGAAACAGCAGATGTGAGCCCAATAATCCGGTTCCGCCGGTTACTAAGTTCATAGTCAGTAATTACCAGTTGAAAATAATGGTTTGTTTCACGTCGGGGTGCAGGCTAAGAGGTACGGGGCTTGTGCCTGCCACGCTCTCTATCAGCTTCTTGTCGCTATCGCTATACCCTTTTTGAGGGAAGAAAAACTCAACCACCACCTCTCCGATTCTGCGAGGATTGGATGTCATTATCTTTGTCACTTCCAATCTTGTACCGGTGATATCGATATTGTTGTCGGCAGCCGTGATGCCCATGATGGTCATTATGCAGTTGCCAAGAGCAGTTGCTACTAAGTCGGTGGGTGAGAATGACTCGCCCTTGCCCCGGTTGTCAACAGGTGCATCGGTTATGATTTTGGCTCCCGACTGAAGATGCTCGTTCTCCGTGCGCAGGTTGCCCATGTATGAGGTTTTTACAGTAATCATAGGTTATAGCAGTTTGTAACGTGGTGAATATACAAAATAAAATTGCATCTTTTTCCAAATATTTGTTGCTTATATGACATTATTCAGTTTTTGGGTACGGTTGATTTATCTTTAATCCGTAATGCTAATTTATTTCCCCTTTTTGTATCTCTTTTACCGTCGTTTTTGCCAACTTTGTGTGATGAAATAGTCAAACTAAAATATAATCAGTATGTTTTCAGGAATAATTGAAGAGGCTGCAATTATGCGCAGGCTTGAGACCGATAAAGGGAATCTTCATCTCACCCTTGAGTGTTCGTTCACAGGTGAGTTGAAAATAGATCAGAGCGTGGCTCACAATGGTGTTTGCCTTACTGTTGTGAAGATTGATGGTAACCAATATACAGTTACCGCAATCCGTGAGACTCTCGAGAAATCGAATCTTGGCCATTTAAAGGTGGGCGACAAGGTTAATCTTGAGCGGAGTATGATTATGAACGGCCGCCTAGACGGCCATATTGTGCAGGGACATGTGGATCAGACTGCACGCTGTGTTGAGGTGAAAGAGGCCGACGGAAGCTGGTATTTTACCTTTCAATATGAGGTGGAGAAAGAGAAGGCTGCCCAGGGATATATGACGGTAGAGAAGGGGTCGGTGTGTGTTAACGGTGTGAGCCTTACCGTTGTCAATAGCAAGGATGACCGTTTTTCGGTGGCTATCATTCCTTATACCTATCAGTTTACCAATTTCCATCAAATTAAAGAGGGGACAATAGTAAACCTTGAATTCGACATCTTGGGTAAATATATCAGCCGACTGATGAAGTTCAATAACCAATGAAGGATTGTTGAGTAAGCCGGACTGAAAAAAGCCTTACCCGTTTCAAATTGTTACGGATATTTCCCGTTGATAGTGTCTCTAAATACCTGATTATTCTACTCTTGTATTATGCAGAAGCTTTATCGGCGGGAATTTGGTTTTAAATTGTAATTCATACAATTGAAAAATATGAATTATATAAATATCTGATTTTTGATATTGCTGTGAATGAGTGTGTTAAAAGAAATCAGGTATCGCATTGAATACGATATTATCAGTGGTAATAATCGTTTGATTCTTTTGGTGCTGACAATTTATTTTGGATTTATCGTGGTAGTTCTATGTTTGTTACGCTGTTTTTCCTATCTTCGTAATCATGATATTTTAAAAATTCAAACCATTCTTGTATGATAGCTCTTTTCGAAAATCAATATTTTGCACTTTTTGTCATTATCTGCTTAGGCTTCATCATCGGAAACATCAAAATAAAAGGCGTGTCGCTCGATGTTTCTGCAATAATATTTGTGGCTTTGGTATTTGGGCATTATGGTACCCGACTTCCCGATATCATTGAACAGATTGGGGTGATACTATTTATATATACCATTGGATTGCAGGCCGGTCCAGGATTTTTCGACTCGTTTCAAAAACAGGGACGCAACCTTGTGCTGATAACTACGGTAGTTATCCTGTCTGCAGCTTTACTGACTTATCTTACCACAATTTTACTTGGAGTGGATATGCCAATGGCGTTAGGATTGTTTACAGGTGCGCTTACCAGCACCCCGGGTTTGGCAACAGCCATTGAAGTGCAGAATTCGCCTATGGTTTCGATAGGTTACGGTTTGGCGTATCCTTTTGGAGTAATTGGAGTTATTCTGTTTATAAAACTATATCCTAAACTGATACGTTCCGACATCAAGGCGGCTGAGCAGGATTATGAAAGGAGTGAGGTGTCGAAACATCCTGTTATCAACTATCTGAATGTGAGGGTTGAGAATGACAGTATATTGGGTAAGTCGCTTGGTGAACTCAGATTTAGGGCAATGACTCAGACTGTGATTTCGCGGGTGATGCATGGCACTGAAGCAATCGTTCCTACTCCGGCCACCGTGCTACAAAAAGGCGACTTGGTGCGTGTGGTGGGAACCGACGAAGCACTTAAACGTGCCGTGGTGATGCTTGGCTCCGTTACCAAAGAAGAGATTCCGCTAAACGAAGGTTACACTGTTCAGGCAGTGCTCGTAACCAACAAGGATGTGATTGGTAAAGAGTTGAGTACCCTCAATCTCTGGCGTAACTATAAAGCTACAATAACAAGGATAAGACGAAGCGGCATCGATTTCTCGCCATCTAATGGTACGCGTTTGATGATGGGCGATAAGCTTACCATTGCATGTACCAAGGAGAATCTTAAGCAGGTGGCAGTGAGCCTTGGAAACGATGACCGACGGCTGAGTGATACCGACTTTTTCCCTGTGGCGTTAGGCATAGTACTTGGAATACTAATTGGTAAGTTAACCATCAGCTTTGGTTCTTCATTTAATTTTAGCTTCGGTCTTACCGGTGGTGTACTGCTTGTTGCAATGCTGTTGAGCCGTCTGGGTCGTACAGGTCCTGTCATTTGGACTATGTCGGGAGCCGCCAATCAGCTTCTCCGTCAGCTGGGCCTGATGCTGTTTCTTGCGGCAGTGGGCACCAAGGCGGGTTCAACTCTTGTAGAAACCTACCATGGATATGGGGCACAACTGTTTTTTATCGGTGCTGCACTTACCATTATTCCAATGGTGCTTGCTGTGGTGATGGCTTATTTTATGACCTCTAAAAATATTCTTGTGCTGCTTGGCACATTGGCCGGTGCTATGACAAGTACTCCGGGTCTTGCTGCTGTTGACTCCATGACTGACAGTAATGCTCCGTCCATTGCTTATGCCACGGTATATCCCATTGCCATGGTGTTGTTAGTTATTTGTGTTCAGATATTAAGTGCAATGTAACTGATGGGTATAGTAAGGTGCATTATTCTTTTTTTTATTATTCTTTTTTCGATTGTAACTGCCCATGGTCAGGAGCGATACAGTAAAAAAGGGCATGCAACTTTCTATGCCGATAAGTTTGAAGGGCGCAGAACTGCCAGTGGTGAAAAGTTTTCGCAGATGGCTTTTACTGCAGCCCATCGCACCCTTCCTATGGGTACATGGGTGAAAGTGACCAATCTGTCCTCTCAGAGGGCAGTGGTGGTACGCATTAATGATCGGGGTCCTTTTGGGCGTGGCAGGATAATTGATTTGTCGAAACGTGCTGCTCTGGAAATAGGGATGCTGTCGAACGGCAAGAGCCTTGTGTTGATAGAGGTAGTTGATTATCCACAGGCAGAGTCGTTCCTTTTGAGATTTGCCCCTGCCCTCGACAACCGGGGAATAATAAGGGAGATACCAAAGATATCTCCCAAACCTGTGTTATAGATATTTTTCGCCTATCTCCCGCTTTCTGATTGTTGTTGCCGGGATACCGTATATTACTATGTTATCTCCGCAATTTTTCATCAATAGTGCGCCTGCACCAACAACAGTATGGCTTCCAACCGAGATGCCGTGTTTTATTATGGCACCAATAGAGATTGCCGAAAATTCGCCAATAGTAACATTGCCGCCGGTAGTCACATCGGGTGCAAGACTTGAAAAATTATGCATCTTGCTGTCGTGACCCATGCTCGATTTGGTATTTACAACAGCAAAATCACCAATAATGGAGTCGCTGTTGATTATGACGCCTGGCATTATTGCTACACCTATGCCTACCTTAACATTTTTACCTAATTGTGCTGAAGGGTGAATAGTAGTGGCAAATTTGACATTATGTACAAATTCTTTAACCTTCATCATCTCCTTATAGCGAACCCAATTGTCACCAATTGCAATAAAAACTTCACATCCCGGATGTTTTTGTAGTAACTCGGGCAAGTCCTCTTCGTTCCCTAATACTTTATACCCTAATGTCTCTTCGCCATTTTCTCTAAAAGCATCAATAAGTCCAATAATCTGATATTTGTTCTCCTTTTCAAAAATATCAATGACAACTTTTGCATGCCCCTGAGAACCAATAATTATTACTTTGGGTTTGTCCATATATCTGCTCTCCTAAATTAAATAAGTTAGGCATGTGTTGGTTTTGTCTTCGGAAGTAAAAAGATTTGAATCTAAAGGATTATTTCCGTTAGAAGTCTGTAATGTTATGGTGTTTGTTGTCGCCATATTTTCCTTTTTAACTGTACCTCTCAGAGTTACCAAAAATATGATAATTTTTAGAATTTCAAATAATGTTGAAAGGAAAAATAGTTATTATTGGTTTGCTGTTTTGATGAAAGATAGTTTTTGGTTGTTAAAGTATTTTTTTTGCTAATCTAAATTGTTTCTAAAGAACAACAATTCCCTGAAATAGATAGAGTATAATACAGTACGCTCATTGCTCTTTCTTTTTAAACAGGTTCTTCATTTTATTGAATATGTTTTCCCTTTCGTTCTGTTGGTCCTGTTTTTTTTGTTCGCGACGCTCTTCACGCTCCATCTTCTTCTTGGTCTTCACAGAGTCGGACCTGCTCCACCAGTTGGTCATGTTTCTGATATATCCCACCGATGGGTCTGTTTCGGAGAAGAGTTGCCCTGTCATGTGTTCCTGGAGCTCCTCGGGTGGTGTCTTGAAACTGGAGTTGCAGTAGTTGGCCAGCATTGGGTCGCGCTCAACTCGCTGCATCATTTTGGCAAAAATTGGCATTGCCATATATGCACCTTGTCCAAGTGATGTGCTTCTGAACCTTACCACCGGCTGGTCGCCGCCTACCCACACGCCGCCCACCAATGTTGGAGTGAAACCGATAAACCACCCGTCGCTGTTGTTTTGTGTGGTTCCTGTTTTGCCTCCAATCTGCGATGTCAACCCGTAATTATATCTTAGAGTCCTGCCTGTGCCTGAGTTTATTACCTCCTGAAGCATATCTACCATGTAGTAGGCTGCATCTTCCGAAAATGCCGGCTCTAAAGGTTCGGGTCGTTCATATTTATATAGCTGCTTACCTTCGCGGTCGGTTATGCTCACGATGGTTTGAAATGTGGCCGCAGTACCATAATTGGGAAAGGTGGTGTACGCTTTAACCATCTCATAAAGCGACACATCGGCAGTGCCGAGAGCTATGCTTGCCACCTCCGGAATCGATGATTCAATGCCCATCCTGCGTGCCATCGATACTACCCTGTCGGGGCCTACCTGGTCTATTAGCCATGCACTCACCGTGTTGATAGAGCCTGCCAAAGCTCCTTTCACAGAGTAGTAACCTCCATATTTACCATCGGCATTAGCCGGCGACCAATTACGATGGTTGGGATAGGTGCGTTTTTCGTTTGATATGTACTGGTCGGGTTCTATTCCGTTCATCATTGCTGTGGCATAAACAATGGGCTTGAACGTTGAGCCGGGCTGCCGCCTCGATGTTACGTGGTCAAACTCCGAAATCTTGTGGTCGATGCCGCCGACCCAGGCCAATATTTTACCCGACTGTGGATGGACTACCAAAAAACCGGTGTTGAGCATCCTTAGGTGGTGACGCACCGAATCG